>NZ_KV802665.1:63418-173449 GCF_001810775.1 Rothia sp. HMSC062H08 | reverse complement strand
GCCCCGGATAGTTTCGACTATCCGGGGCTCCACTCTTTTGCTACGCCTACCTACTGTTCAGCAGCGGCAGGATTCTGTGGATCCTGTTCCTGGGCCTCCTCCGCTTCGTTCTCAAAGCCCACGTACAGTGCCGCCAGCGACGGAATCGTCGCCTCCAGCACCTCCTGCGCCTCCTCTGCGGTCGGGGCGAGCTTCGCGCCGGTCAGCTGCAGGTACTCGCGCACCGTCATGGGCTGCGCCCAGTCAAAGTGCTCACGCACGGCGGTGATGTTCGCGCCAGACTGCAACACGTTAATACCGTGGGCAAGACCGATATCCGTCACCTTCACGATAGCGTCAGTCTCATCAGGAATGTCGTACGGGTCGCGGTTCTGCAGGTCCACGATGAACGGCAGCACGCCGCGGCTCTCAGCGCGCAAGGTGAACTTGGTGTGCACCTGGCTCACCTCGTGCACCTCGCCCACACCCACGGCGGGAACCACCATGAAGCCCGCCTGCAAGTCGTTCACCGCGGCCAGGGTGTGTGCCTCCCCGAAACCGGAGTACAGCTGCACCACCGGCACGAGGTAGCACACCTCCGCCTTGAGCGCCTTGCGAGCCTCAATATCGATGTACTCCCAGGCACCGCCGGTACCGTCCGTAATGTCGCCGGAGTGGTGCGCGTAAATTGCGCCCTGGCTGTTTTTCACGGTCTGCGACCAGTAGCTGATCTTGTCCATGTAGTTGCCTTCGGCGTCGAACATCATCAGCGACAGGTCAATGTCCACGCCCTCATCCCAGAAGCAGAAGAGGCGAATCACGCCGGTGGGCGGCAGGTGCACCGTGGAGGTGTTGTAGCGGCCCATACCGTCCAGGGAGGGGCGGGCGCTGCGGGTGTTCAGCGGCATGATCGTATCACCCACCTGCTCGGGCAGGTAGATGCTGGTCTCGGCAAGACGGCCGGACAGGCCAATCTCGACCAGGCGCTCCAGCAGGTCCAGCACCGCCGGACTGTACTCGCGCGCCGGAATCATGGTGGCGATACCGGTCTTGGATAGGTTCATGCGCTGCGGGGCGGCAGGCTGAGCCTTCTGAGCGGAAGCCGAGGCACGCTGGGTGTTTCGCGGGCTCTCGGGGACAGAGGTGTGCGGGTTAGATAGGCCGGCGTTACGGTCAAAGAACGAGCCCAGCGGGTTCGGGATGCCCGCGTTCTGCATGATGTTCTGAACCCTGGCGACGCCCTCCGGGTTGCGGCGCGCGTAGTCAGCGAGCTCCCGGTCCTCCTGCACCGCCACAGGGTTGGCGGGGCGTTCCTTCGGCGGATTCGCGAGCGCGTTACGCTGCAGGGTCACCAGGTTGCGAATCTGCACCAGGATGGGCGCGGACACACGCGGCGCCACGGCGGCAAACGCATCAAAGATGACCTGCTGGCCGGGGCTCGGTGCGGTTTCGATGCCGTAGCGCGGCACCTCAAACGCAGTCAGGGCGCGCACCAGCTGGCGCGCGAACACGCCCGGGCGCGTGGAGAGCAGACGTGCCACGTTCTGCGCATCCCGGGTTGCGTAGGCGCGGTCCACCAGCGATTCGAAGCTGTACACCTCGCCGCGGTACAGGTCATCAGCCCAGCGGCTCAGCGCGGTCAGCGAGGGGTAGTCGCCGGGGTGAATCGCCTTGACGAGGCGCTTGTACATCTCTGCATTGGGCGCGCTGTCGTAGCGGGCGCCGACCGGGTCAGCCTCCAGTACCCGGTTGAGCAGGTGCGCGATGCGGGTGCGTTCGTTACGGCGCAGCTTCAGGCGCGGCGCGATGCTCAGGCTCAGGTCGCCCACCGTGCCGTTGAAACGCAGACGCGAGTAGGCGGCGGCGAGGGCGAGCACCTCCTTCATGGTGCGCAGGTGCTCAGCGTCTTCGGGGTGCAGGCAGGCGGCGATGAACACGCGGTTTTCGCGGCTGGTGTTCTCCGGTCGGGCAGCCGGCAGCGCGTCATGCTGGGCGAGGAAACGGCGCAGCGCCACAAGGTCGCGCTGGTCGGTCTGGTTGTACGCCTGCTGCTGACCGAGCAGCTGCTGGTAGAGGGCACCCGCCATAATCAGGGCGTTCTGCACACCGCTGACCATCTGCAGGGGTCGGCGGTTGCGTTCCATGCTGGTGAAGTTGGAGCGGCTCATCGGCTGCTGCCACTCGTAGGGCACGTAGTTCTCGGGCAGGCCGCCAAGGATGCGCTCGGTGCCGTCCGGGTTGTAGTACGGGTTGGAGAGGTAGTGCATGATCTGCTCGGTGTAGCGCTGCTCGTCGGTGAGCGTCAGGGCGCGCAGATCAAAGTCGCGACGGAACACGCGGCCGGGGCGGTACCCGTATTCGTAGGACCAGATGGTCGCGAACAGGGCAAATTCGTTGGCGCTGGCGTTCAGCGCCTGGGCGAGAGACTCGGGGCTGAGGGTCAGACCGCAATTGCTCAGGACGGACACTCGCCCCAGGTCGGTGTCGAATGCGCCGGAGTGGTGCAGGTCGTTAATGCTCGAGTAGTTCGAGCGGTAGTAGGGGCCGTCCAGGTCGGTGAAGACGTACACGCCGTAGCGGCGCATCAGGATGAGGCGCACGAGGGGGCTGAGGCCCTCGGGCGCTTCGCCGTGAAGGTAGGCGGATTCGTTGAGGTAGGGTGATTCCTGCAGGTAGGGGGATGCGTCGTAGGGAGTGGTCACGGGTCGTCCTTTCCGTTGGTCTCACCCGGCTGTCACCGTCGGTGGTGTGTCTATGTTCTTATCGTAGCGGCGTGGGCGCGGGTTGTCGCGGGGTTTGGTCATCGGTGACCTGCGGGGTAAATATTCGCGGGGAGCAGCCGACCGTTACGTATCGCGGAGCCGGGGCGGCGCTTATCCGCCGCGTGCTTGTCCATCAGCCGCTTATCTGTTAGCCGCTTATCTGTTAGCCGCTTATCTGTTAGCCGCGTGGGAACGGGGGTTAAAAGAAAAATGGCGGGAAGCGAAGAATCCGACAAATATAAGAAAAAGATATTTCAGAAAGTAGGACTCTTCATGATCCGCCATTACCTATAGGGTACTCGCGCCCCGCGACGGCGGTCAAGCTGTTTCGTCACGGGGCGGTGAGTGGGGTTGGGCGCACGAGGTTTCGTGTACGAGGTTGGGTACACAGGGTTGCGCGCGTAGGGGTGCAGATACGGCGGCGCAGTTACAGGCTGCTCCCCTGTGACTCCCCTACCTTGAGCTACCCTTCAGCGCCTGCCGGTGAGGTGCCTTCACCCGAGCTGTCCCCGCTCAAGGTTTCTCCACCCAGTAGCGCGAGCGCGGCCTCGCGGGCGGCAAGCGCCTCCTCCGTCACGCGCGGGGTCACCGCAGCCAGGGCGCGCAGTGCCTTCGCCAGCACCGTGGAGCCCTTCATTTTTGGCTCCAGCTCGGCGGGAATCTCAACCGGCGTGCCGTACAGTTCGGCAAGCTCCACCGCCAGGCGCACATAGTCGCCGCCCTTCGTCAGCCCACCAACCATCGGCAGCAGCAGGCGCAGAACCTGCAGCACACGCCAACCCGCCAGCGGACTAATAGCCGACACCTCACGCAGGGTCGCCACCAGGCGGTTCGGAAGGACCATCCCGTCCTCCAGAGCCCACTTCAGGGTCTCAGCGAAGGTGGATGCATCCAGCAGGCCCGCCTCAAAGAGCGCCGCAATGGCTTCTGCCGCCGCCAGACGGTACTCGGGGTTCTTCGCGCTCGCCACGTAACCGAGCAGAGTGCAGGTCGGGGCGCCCACCTGCACGGTGGACTCCCTCAGCGCGCGCATGAGCACGGGGACGGGGGTTACGGTCTTCTCCTCAACGCACTGCGAAGCGGCAAACAGGAAGTATGCCGAGAGCAGGTCCGGGTTGTTCTGAAGCAGCCAGGACGCCCACTCGGTGAGCGCCGGGAGGAAGTCACCCAGCCAGCTGTCAACTCTGTCGAGATTCAGCAGATACACGAAGGGAATAAATGCGGTGTTAAGAGCCTCGTAGGCGATGGCCTCCTCGGGGCTCATGCCAGCGGTTGCACGGCTCAGCGCTTCGCGAGCCTCATCCACGGTATCCGCGATGTCGCCCTTGACCTGCCACATGGGCTGGTACTTCACGAATTCCTCGGCGTCGAAGTTTTCGAAGCCTGCCTCGCGGAGACGACCCGACCTGCTGGCCTCCTGGTATTCCCAGACTCGATCATTGTCGAGACCGCGGTTGAAGCCGCTCCAGGGCATATCCATGCCAGAAACAGTGCGATAAGTCCAGTCACTGTAGGTCAGCTGGCGGGCGGGTAGTGGTGCGCTCAGCAGGCGCACCGTACGACCATCCGTGTGGTACTCTCCCCCGGCAGCAACGGCACGCATCTGCTCGCGGAAAATCTCATAGAGGTCACGGTAACCCTTCAACGGCTTGTAGTCAGCATTCCAGAGATGGTGTTTATTCTGAATAGTCAGACGTATCATCTCTTCCTTGCTCAGGAGCGCGTTACTCGGGCAGGCTCGTGCAACCATCTCACTACGGTCGGAATACTGCAGGAGCGGCGTCAGCTCGGGTAGCTCCCAGGACTTGCATCCCGCGGCCTCGGCGTTAGCCTCCAACACGGCGCACAGCGCAGGCATGTACGCGACGTTGTTGTAGTAATATTCGCTGGCAATCTTACGCAGGGTACGAAGCTGCTGCTGATCCACCGGTGCAAGCTTGCCGGTCGCGGCGTAGCGGTAAAGGCGCGCCAGGTTCTCTCCCCGGGTGCTGGGAGATTCGTCCCCGGTCATTCGACCGGAGTTTGTGTTCGACTCCTCCGTAATGAGGGTGCAGAACTCGTCCAGATCCGCAATGGGGGTGAACGACTCATGGCGCGGGGTACCGGACAACAGCACCGGCGGTACCTCTACGGAGGCGCCCGCCGCCTCCGCCTCTTCCGCCATGGGTAGGCGGTCTTCGGGCAGGCAGGCTTCCGCGGCACCGCGCAGTTCCAGGGGTAGCACCTCGTAGGCTTCGAGGACGCGGTCAGCAACATAGTTGGCGAGCGCCAGCTGCTCGGTGGTTTGCGCCTTCTTACGCTTGGCTTTGCTCACGCCGGCGTACTGGGTGGCGATGAGCTTAAGCAGGCGCAGGGCGCCGCGCTGAATCTTCTTTTCGGTGCGGTAGAGGTTCGCGCCGAGTGCGTCGATGAGCTGTTCCAGGTCGACCTGTTCGAGGGGCTGCAAGTCGGGGGTCTTCTGCAGGGCGGCGGGTGCGCAGGCTTTGAGGACGTTCTGCAGCATGGTCTGCGCGAACCCGACGGAGGCGCTGGGCTCCGCAGTGAGAACAGCCATGAGCTGCCCGAATCGTGCCCGATTTTCTGCGTCGGTGGGTTGCAGGTCCGTGTAGACGGAGTGGAACGCAGCCGAGTTGAAGGCACTGAAATCGCTGGTCAGGCCGCGTAGCAGGGCGTCCAGAATCTCGTCACGAATATCGAAGTATTCGCCCATGAGACGGCAGAGTTCCGCGCTTTCACCCATGTAGTTGCCGTAGCCCTTGAAGAGCACCCCTTCGGTGCGGAAGACCGCCCAGAATTCCTGGTCGAGCAGGGTCATGTCACGGGTGAAGAAGGTTTTGAGCTGGGCGTGATTACTGGCGCTGCCCTTCTTCACGCAGGGCAGGGCCTCGTGCAGGAAAAGAACCAGGTATTCAGGGGCATCGCAGCTCAGGTTGCGGGCGCGAAGCAGCATGTAGCAGGTTTCCCAAATTTTCTTCGAGCGCGCCCAAGAGTTCGGCAGGCCCTCAATAAAACGCAGAATCCACTCATCAGGGCGTTCGGTGGCGCCGAGCAGGAACGCGTCAATCAGCTGCTGATCCGGGCGCCCCTCCCAGAGCAGGGTGCGCATGGCGCGACCAGCGGAACGGTGGTATTCCCACGGGTCACCGTCGGGGGTGCGCACGAGCGCCCCGGCAACGTAGGCGGCAAGCGGGGTGCGGTTAATGTGGTCGCTACCGATCACGCTCCTGGGGGTGAGGGTTCGGGCGAGGGAGGCGCGCTCCTCCTCGGTGGCGCCGGTGATGACGGCATGGTATTCCTGCACGTCAGTTGATTCTGCCGCCATAAGGGCTTTGAGGGCGGCACGGCGCTCTTCGAGGGTGCGCTCACCGGCGCTGCGCTCGTTAGGGTTATGCGGCTGGGCGGTATCAGTCATCGGTACCTGCTTTCAGAGTTGATGGTGAATGGTTGCAAAGAGTTGAATGGAGGGTTTGAACGGGTGCGGGCGGGGCGGTTAGCTCTGCACCTGGTTGAGGATATTCCGGGCGTACCGCGCCTTCTGCGAAGAACCGGTCAGCGTACCCAACCAGGCACGCAGCGGCTCATCCACGAGCTCCACACGGGTGGCGGAGTCGAGAGTCGCCAACGCCTGACTGAAGGCGCCCAGCAGCTTACCGAGCGAGTTCGCCCCGGTATCCAGATGCGGTATGAGGCGCGCGAAGAAGCGCACCGCCGCCCGCGCATCCAGCTGGGCGAAGTCGGTCAGGGCGAGAGCCCAACGGTTCAGCATCGCCAGCGGCACAAAGTTCACGAACCCTGCCGTGGCATCCTCAAGGCTGAGCTGATCGTCCAGCACGCGGTGCATGATTTCCACGGCGAGGGAACGAATTTCGACGCGCTGCTCCGAGAAGCCCGCGGCAAACACGAACGCGCAGGCGGGACCCCACGCGCCGGGGTGTGCCTCCAACGCCAAATACAGGCTCCGGTCGAAGGCGCTGTGATCCAAGACGTACCAGTTGCTGCTAGCGCAGTAGAAAGCCAGCGGCTCTGCCCGTGAGGGGTAGAGCAGGGCGTACTGTCCTTCTTCGTCGTGGTGGGCGGTGGCGAGGCCGCGGAAAGCGTTCAGCTCCGGGGTGGAAGCACCGTGCATCACCCCGTTCAGTTGAAGGCCCCAGCTCTTTTCCCGCTGGGCTACCGTGATGGATTCCAGGTAGGGGTTGACGCGCCCGGTGGCGAGAGTGCCGTCGAGGGCGGAGCGGAGCACACGAACCTGGGTAGGGGCAGAGCGCGGAGCATCCTGATCGGCGTTCTTCACGTATTGCTCTTCGAGGCTTTCAAGCAGGGTCAGCGCCTCAGCGCGACGGCTCTGTGCGTCCTGTCGCTGCTCATCGGTAGCGTACGGAGGCAACACCTCCGGCACACGCACACGCAACAGCGCCGCCGTGAAATCCGGGCGCAGGATGGGGGCTCCATCAGCCAGGTTCTTGACGTACCGGCGCACCAGGGTATCCGGATGCACCCACCCACCGAACAGTTCAGGGGTGGCGAGCGGCGTGTAGCTCTGCCTGCTCTTCAACACGCCGAGGGCATCCTTGAAGCCGGTGCTGAAGAACGCGGCGTGACGGGAGTACATGTAGTGCAGGTTCGGCACGGTACCGGGGTCTTCCCTCTGGGTCATCTCCGATGCCTGCTCGCGCTCACGCAGCTTCCCGGCGGCGGCAAGAACCGTCAAATGCACGCGCATGTCGAACCAATCCAGGCCCCAGTGGTTCAGCTTTTTCAGGCAGAGGGGAACAAGCTGTTCGAGCAGGTTCGGGCTCTGCGCGGTGCCGTCGGTACTGAGCAGGTAGGCGGTGAGCAGTTCCAGCTCCAGCTCGCATCCGGCGTGCGTTTCGGGCTGGTCTGCTTCGTTGAGCGTATCGGGGGTGGCGCAGGGCGCGACCTGGTGGTGCAGGAGCGCACGGGCGCGTTCTTGCACGTCAGATGCGGTAACGGGGCGCACGGGGGTGTCCCAGTACCGGTGGATGACGGCTCGGGAGGCGGCGGCCTCAATGCCTGCAGGTTCAGTGAGGGCGCTTTCCGCACCGCTCCCCTGTCCATTCTCCGGGTCGCGCGTCTCTTCTAGCAGCGGCGAGCCGTTCTCCTGAATCTGCGCCACGACAAGCGGATCCAGCTGGGATCGGTAGTCGCGGTAGAGTTCGCGGGCGCGCTCGGCAAACACGATAGTCTCAGCGCTCGCATCGTCTGCGGCGCCCGCCTTCACCCATTCTTCGAGGTGTGTGAGGGCGGCGGCTTGAACCTGCGCGTGGGTGTGGCTGAGCGCCATGACCACCGCGTCTTCGCAGGCGGCAGCGTCGAGGGTGCCCGCCCGGTAAAGCGCCTGGAGCATGCTCAGGGTTTTGAGTGCGTTTGCCTTGGTTCCGGCGCATACGGCGGGTGCCGCGTAGGCGAAGGCGGCGGCATCCAGCGCCTGCGGGTTTTTGCTCCAGAGGCGGTGAATATGCTGCACGCCGAGGGTTACGCTCGGACCGATGGGTGAGGAGAAAAGCGTCAGAAATTCGCTCTGACGTGCCTCGATTTCTTCGGCGGTGAGTTTGAGCCCGGTGACCAGGCGTGAGAACCAGCCGACCCGGTACGCCGGAAAGTCGCTCATGAGGGAGCTCAGGAGCGCATCAATCAGGCGGTCACGGCTAATCAGCCCGGTTTCGGTGGCTTCGATGAGGGCGCAGGACCAGCCGGGGTTGTTGACCTTCTGCCCGGGCTTGTAAGAGTCTCGCTGGGTGAGGGATACGTCCCGGTTACCTTCGACGGCGAGCATGCCCCAGATGAGCTCTTCGCGGAGCTGTTCGTCCTCGCGCAGCAGCGGGAGGATCAGCTCGCGGTCGCAGTTAATGAGGGCGGTGTAGTATTCCTCGTTGTGTTCGAGGCGCGCCCCGCCGTAGAGCTCAGCTAGGCGCATCGCAACACCTCCGGTGAACCAGCCGAACTCTGCGTAGGCTTTAACGCGGTCCTGGGTGACGGTTCCGGGCGTGTTTTTACCGAGCTGGGAGCCGTATGGGGTGGTGGTGATGTCGAAGTACTGCCAGCGGCGGTAAATCTGTTCGAAGGTACCGCCGACCGCCAGGATGTTGGCGAGGTTGCGGTTGAAATGCATGATGTCGCTCCAGGTTTTTTGTTGCCTGGTGAGCGGGTAAATGACTTCGCCGGGGAGCGGCTCGGTGATGACCCCTTCGGGGAAGGTATGCGTTTCGGGGCGTTTGCTCATGGTGGTCTTTCGGGAGGAAGCTGAGGGGAACTCTCGCGGCTGGTATTTTGCGGTAGAGATTCCTGGGCAGAAATTCAGCGGCTACAATTTTCGCCGCGAGAGTTCCGTACGGTGCGTGTTTTTTCGGTGTTATTCGCTCGGTTTTCACTCGGTGTTACCGCCGAATGTTTACCCTAGCCGACGGCGTGTTCGCGGTAGAGAATACTGACCGCCAGCGCGTGCTTGCAGGGGCCGCGCGTACCGCGGTACTTCAACCACCAGGGGCAGGAGCAGAGGTACCCCTCCACGGCGTACGGGTCGGCGGGCAGCACCACGGTGTACGTGTTCGCGCCGCTGCGCACACTGTACTCACCGGTGCCGTGCTCCCCCGCCCCGACCCGCTCAATAGCGCTGGAGTCGGCAAGCTTCTTCGCACCAACCAGGCGCGGGTGCATGGCGGTCAGCGCATCCGGATGCACGGGCAGCGGGCGGTGGAAATACTCGCCGGCGTGCGCGTCAAAACCAACCTGGCCGGAGGAAGCCAGCAGGGCAAGGGCGTCGCGGGTTGTCGCCTCATCCAGGCCGGCTCGGGCAGACATGACGGGCACGTCAATGCGCGGCTCGAAGGAAAGCAGCACGCTGAGCATGTCAGCGTTCTGGGCGGTGTTCGGGTTAGACAGCGCCTGCAGCACGGATCCCTCACCGGAGAACCCGCGTGATTTTTCGGGGCTCAAACCGATGCTCAGGCGTGCGCCGGGCAGGTGCGCCACCCATACGCTGGGCACGGGCGCGTTACCGGCGGTCACGGGCTCGCTGTACGCGTCCAGGCGCTGAATGTGGCGGATGAGCGGCTCAAGCACGCGCAGACGTTCGGGGCCTGCCACGCATACGGATCCGGCGGTGGCGCGGGTGGCAAGCCGCAGGGAACGCACCGCACGGGTCGCCCACAGGACCGCCTTGGTGCTGGAGTTACGCGGCAGGGAGTGGATAAAGGTTCGGGCGGCGGCAGCGTCCAGGCTGTGCACGGGGCTCATGCGGGATGAGAGCATCTGCGTTTCTGCAAAGCCCTTGAGCCAGCGGATGGGCAGCGGCACTTTTTCTTCCATGACGGAGCCGTCAAGGGTGGTGGTAAGCAGCCCGTCGTCGCCAACGTTCAGGTGGATGGGCTCCCCCGCCCGCAGGGAGGCGAGCGCGGCGCGCAGAGGCGGGTTGACGTCTACATTGGTGACGCCTACGGCGCTGTGGCTGGCGTCGAGCGCGCTGGAGTCAACGTCGAGGCGCGCGTACACTCCGCAGCAGGCGCTGAAGGATTCGAAGCGTAGGCCTTCGGCGGTGCTGGTGACGACGGGGTCTGCGGCGCGTAGGGCTCCGGCGAGGGAGCTGGGCGGCACGTAGAAGCGGGTGCGGGCGACCCTGGCGACGACCAGTAGTGCAGTGGCGTAGACGTCTGCTCGTTCAAGGAACCCGGAGAAGAAGTACGGGTGGGAGGCGGCACCTTCGGGGGTGCTGCCGCCGCTGGTGGCGAGGCTGAGCGCGCGGGAGTCGGCGCCGTCGATGAGGGCTGACGGGGCGGTGTACGTGTAGTCGAGGGTGTAGGCGCTCATGGCTTCTTTGCCTTTCGTATGTGGTGTATACGTCCTATCATGCCGTAAAGATTCGCGCCCCGCTACCGCTTTCGTCATTGCCGTTTGGTGCATAAAAAATCCCCGGCATTCTCGGTTGAGAAGTGCCGGGGAGAAGCTCTATTGGCTCACCCTCGGTGGGGTGGGCGTGGGCTCTGATGAGAGGCGACTAGACGACGATCTGGCCGTTGAAGCGCATTGCCAGGCCGTACAGGACCACTGCGATAACCCAGATGACGATTACGGTCACGGTCAGGCGAATCAGGTTCTTCGACGCCATACCGGAGGAGTTCAGGGAGTTGGTCATACCGCCACCGAACATGTCGGAGAGGCCGCCGCCCTGACCGCGGTTGAGCAGCACGAGCAGCACTGCAATCACGCTGGTGATGGCAATAATGACCATGAGTACGTTCATGATGACGTCCATGGGGACCTTCCTGTAGTCATTCTTCGGGCGGGGTCTGCGGCTTTCGCGTTGCAGACAGACGGTTTAACTATACGCTACCGTCGCCGTTCGGTCACGTTGATTAGGTTTTTAGGCGGCGCGGTTAGTGCGGCGCTGGTACTCGCTGGGGGTCAACTGCAGGGCCGCGGGCCGGTCGGTGAGCACGCGCTGGGCGGTGAGCTCATCGCCCTCAGTGTCGTAGGCGCGCACGTACCCGCCGTCAATGAGGTAGTAGGTGAACTGTTGCGCGGCCGCCCAGTAGGCGCCTCCTCCGGCGTAGAAGCCCTGGTCAACCCAGTCGCGCAGGGTGAGGGTCACGGGGATTTCGGGCGAGGAGGTGCGGCTGTAGAGCCGGTCGAGGAACTCGTCGCGTCGGCTTTCGAAGTACTGGTATTCGGGCGAGGGCTCCCTGTACTCTTCGCCGCCCGCGTAGCCGAGGTTGCCGCCGTCATTGCCGGGTAGGCGCGGGGCGCTGACCCTGCGGTTGCGGATGTAGAGGAAGAGCATCGTGCCGATGAGGCCTGCGATAATGAGGGAGAATCCGAAGCTGAACATGCCGTTAAGTGTACGGGGTGAACCGTGCGGCGGGCACGTTCCGGGCGGGTTTTGCGGCGAGGGGCGAACGGGTCCCGGCGTATCGCCCACCGGCCGCGCATCGCCGGTTAGCGGGACTCCCCTTAGCCCAACTCCCCAGCCACTTTGCTGCCGAAGCTCACGGACTTACGGAGGTGCACCCGTGAAGAAGTGTGGTTAAGTTAAAAGGCGCGGCGCCCGGTCGGGTGGGTACCCGGCCGAGCGCCGTAACACTATGAAACGCCGTGATGCGTCGAAGCTTTATGCGTCGAAGCGTGCGATTGCTGCAAACTCTTCAGCCTGCAGGGATGCGCCGCCGACGAGCACACCGTCCACGTCTTCCTTACCCATGATGGAGGGCGCGGAGGAGGACTTGACGGAGCCGCCGTAGAGAACGCGGACCTTCTCTGCAACGTCTGCGGAGTAGAGCTTAGCGATTTCCGCGCGGATAGCTGCGGACATCTCCTGAGCGTCGTCTGCGGTTGCGACCTTGCCGGTGCCGATGGCCCAGACGGGCTCGTAGGCGACGACCAGGGTCTCTGCCTGCTCTGCGGTCAGACCAGCGATGGAGCCGCGCAGCTGCTCGAGGGTGTACTCGACGTGGGTGCCTGCCTCGCGGACCTCGAGGGGCTCACCGACGCAGAGGACGGGGGTCAGGCCGTGCTTGTAGGCTGCCTGGACCTTTGCTGCGCACAGCTCGTCGCTTTCGTGGTGGTAGGTGCGGCGCTCGGAGTGGCCGACGAGCACGAAGGTTGCGCCGAGCTTGGAGAGGAATGCGCCGGAGATTTCGCCGGTGTATGCGCCGGAGTCGTGGACGGAGAGGTCCTGGCCACCGTAGAGGATGTCCAGCTTGTCGCCCTCGACGAGGGTCTGCACGGAGCGGATGTCGGTGAAGGGCGGGAAGACGGCAACTTCGGTTGCGGAGAAGTCAAAGTTTGCGTCGTCGAGGGTCCATGCGAGCTTCTGGACGAGGGTGACTGCCTCTGCGTGGTTGAGGTTCATCTTCCAGTTGCCTGCGATGAGGGGCTTACGCGACATAGTTCGCTCCTTAGCTGTCCCGCGCGGTATGCCGTGCGGGGTTGTTGTTCGGAATTTTCCTTTCCCATTTTAGAGGGTTGGCGGCATATTTTCACTGGTTCGGCGCGGTTTTATGCTTCACGTTGACTATTCTCACCCCGCACTCATCGGTTTCTTTTAGCCCTCGCCGTTTTACGGGTTCTGGAGCCGTTTAAGCGAGCGCAGGGAAGCCTTATAGCAGCTTCCCTGCGGATGCGTGCCCTCGTTCTTGTCTCAGGCTATAGATTGCCAAAGCCCTTCGGGTAGATCGGTTCGTAGGTGTTACGGTTGCTGTAGCCGTCGCGGTCCACCACAATCACCCACTGCCCGCGCAGATGCTCCACAGCCAGCGAGAAACGCCCCAGGTACCTCAAATATTTGTGGATATCCTGCTTCTCACCCGTCTCAGTCACGTAAAACGCCAGGTCCGTAGCCTTAGTCGTGTACAGGGTGCTCACCAAAATATTTCGGCTCGTATTTTTAGCCTTTTCACCCGCAACAAGATCGTCAACAACGTTGGCGCTCAGCACATTCTTGTCAGCCGAAATAACCCACCCGCGCTTCTCCCTGTACAGGCGAAGAATATCGGGGTGTAGCACCTTTTCGGGGTCCGTGACCTTAGAAAGAGGCTCCGTGTCGCCCGTGTGGTAGAAGTAGTTCATCGACGCAAAGAAGTACGCCAAGAATGCGTACAAGCCGGCGCGGTCGTAGTTATCCATTCCGGGCTGCTGAATAGGGTATGGCACGTTCTGCGCCGCCTGCGCCTCGGTAGCAGGAATGAAGCGGCCCTTACGCTCAAACGCCGTGTAGACGAGCGGCCCGGAGGAAGGGCCCAAGGTACGGAGCTCATCGTACTTCTCCGTGGGTTCCAGGCTCACTAACTCCTGGTCCCGCTTCTTATCGGCTTGGGAATCCGAGCTCATCGTATTGAGCAGGTTGACACCCCAGCCAAAAGCCACCGCGACGAGGGCGGCACCGGCGAATACGCCAGCCCGTATAAACTTGGCGCGAGAAAGCATAGACCTCATGAGCGCTCGTTGCTCGTTGTATCCGGGTCCGCCGTATCCGGGTCCACCAAAGTTATTCGTCATGTTGCCCTCCCCTAGCTCAAACTATTTTCTGGGATGAATTGGACGGGCCTCCACTCATTCGTGAATTGTGTGCGTAGAGTCCCGTGTATCGCGCCGTCACGAATCAGGCCGCGCGTATCAAAATCGGTGATGGGATACACCTGATTAGTGTCCTTGCGGTACACCTGAACTTCGGGAAGAATATCGAACCGCACATTCCATTCCACAATTTTTAGCGTCTCGTCAATGAGGCGCGGTTGCCCTTCCAGCAGGTTCATGGTCAGAATCTGAGGGTTGGGCGTGATGGCCCAGCCTTTACCCTCTTCGTAGAGGTCCTGAATGGCGGGGAAGAACATTTCCTCGCTGATATTGTCGATCTTCAGAATTGCAGGTTCCGAGGCGAGAATCATGTAGTTTTGGCAGGCATAGTAGTAGCCCAGGTAGGGGCGCAGGTTCCTCGCCGCATAGTGCCTCGGCCTGTACCTCACCCCCGGCGCCGGCGCCGAGTAGGCGGGGTGGTCCCGGTTTGCGGGCGTGTAGGGCCCGATCACGCCATCGGCAACGTACGGGTATGTTCCGGTGTAGTCTTTTTCGTCAAAGAGCGCTTGAGCGTCTACTGTCATTCTTTCCCTCCTTGGATTCCATATTTATGAGCCATCAAGTTCGCGAGCTGCCGAGGTGGTCCTGGACTGCTCGGGCGGCTGGGTTCAGCACCTGGGCGTCTTCGCTCGTCCCCTACTTCGTTCGCCGAAGAGGTACTCGCACCCCGCTCCTCGCCGGAACGGTACCGAAATACCGTCCCGACAGGAACCTTAATGTTAATACTCTACGGCCCAGCCAGGTCCCGGCAGCATTATTGAGTCGGCTCGCGAGTCTCTATGGGCTCAAACCCCGGCGGATACATAGGGGTATATTTACCTATTTCATACTTAACAAAGACCCAACGGCCGCGCAGGTGTTCTACGTGGAAATATGAGACATCCGAAAAAGGTATATTGATGGGGATTTTCTCTCCAGTATCCCGAATATAAAACACCTTATCTTTTGCTCCACGAAAATCTAAGTCGACTACAAAGATATTGCGCTTTGTATCTTTTTCAGAATCATATGTAAGTAATCTTTGCCTGACACTCGCACCGAGGATATCCTCTTTCGAAGATATAACCCACCCGCGCTTTTCTTGATAGAGACGAAGAAGCTCGGGATTCAGCATATCTTCCGGCTTTACAATCCGAGAGAGTGGTTCTGTGTCTCCCGTATGATAAAAATAGTTCACCGCAGAACAAAAGTAAGCTATAAATATGTACAGACCACCCCTGTTGTAAGCATCAATTCCGGGTTGCATAACGGGGTATGGAACGTTTTGAGCTGCTTGTTTTTCAGTTGCGGGGATAAATCGCCCCTTACGCTCGTACGCCGTATATACAAGGGGGCCATAAGAGGGACCTAAAGAAAGGAGGGCATCGTATTTTTCCGCAGGTTCGAAGCGGATAAATGCTTGATCTCGTTCCTCCTGATTTTTCTTCTTTCGTTTCTCGGTCCTCGTTTCGTCCGAATCAAACAGACCAACGCTCTGTCCAACAATCACCCCGGCAGCGCCCACGCTAAGCGTGGCTACTGCGCGGCGGGATATAAGAGGTGCTCTGCCTGCAGAATTCTCGGTTGTCTGCTCATCGTGGTTACTCATGGTCGTCTCCCTAGTTCTTAGTGTTTTCCGGGATAAATCGATGTTCGTCCTGCTCGTGCTTGCTACTCGCTGGGCGGGAACGGAATGTACCGTAAATTGCTCCGTCTCGGATAATCCCACGCGTATCAAAATCAGCGATGGGATAAAGCTGTCCGGTATCTTTTCGATACACTTTGGCTTCCGGAATAATATCGAACCGAACCTTCCACTCCGTGATTCTTTCTTCCTGATTAATCATGCGCGGCTGAGGTTCAAGAAAATACATATTCAGAATCTGCTGGTTTGGGGTAATAACCCACCCTTTACCTTCCTCAAAAAGGTCCTGGATAGCCGGAAAGAACATATCCTGAATTACCGCCTCTTCTTTCAAGAAACGTGTTTCCGATGAAAGAAGTAAATAATTCTGACAGGAATAGTAGTATCTATACTGCTGCCATAGTTCCGCAGAGGTATAACGGTCAGTGACGAAGAGAAACCCACGATTTGGAGCGGGTGGCGAATAAGCGGGGTGATCGCGATTAGCCGGGGTGTATAGCCCGGTGACACAGTTAGCGACATAGGGACATTGTCCCGAGTAGTCTTCACCGTCAAAGAATTCTCTGTCATGCCTAGCCATTCTTTCCCTCCTGGCTTCTACCTAAGACCAGCTGCTGTATTCCTGGGCAGCTGGACTGGATATACTCCTTTGCATATCCACGATGTAATTTTTAAAGGTTTACCCGCCCTGCGCTTAGCAACGCTGACGCCGCCAGCTATGGGAGCCTCTACGTTTCCAGTCTATTGGAAGCCATCCACACCGGCCTCAAGACGGCCCTCCAAACCACAGAATCCACAGGATATAGTCAGGTGTGCACTCAGCGATGAGAAATCCCGCTGGAGCGGTACCGAAGTACCGCTCCGGCTGGGGTCTCTATCCAGCCCCACGCACTTGGGCTACCCTTAGATGGATTGTTCGGCGACTCCCACCCATCGATTTAGTATCTTATTTTATGAAAACCGGGAGGATATAGAGGCATCAAATCCTTTCCATTATTAATCAAAACCCATCGCCCTTTTAAATTTTCTACATACAAACCGGGACGAGTTTCTTCCACCGGCTTATAATTTTCAAGATTAAACCTTTCACCTGTCTCAGGAACAAAGAAATACGGCGTCTTAGACTTGTAAGCATCCGTAATACTGAATTCAAAAATATTTCGCTTGGTGGACTTGAATTCCACATTCGGATAGAAACTGCCTCTACTTATTGAGAGATTTTCATATACGTCACCATCAGCAACAAGCCATCCGCGTTTTTCTTGATAAAGTCGGAGAATTCCAGGTTCAATAACGTCTTCTGGCTTCACAATTTTAGAAAGAGGCTCAGTATCCCCAGCGGCGTAAAAGTAATTCAGAGACGCATAATAGTAAGCGATAAAAACGTATAACCCAGACCTAGTGTACTTATTCATACCCGGGTGTAATACCGGGTAGGGAACATTCTGCGCCGCGCGCTTTTCCGTTGCAGGAACATACCGCCCATTACGCTCATACGCCGTGTAGATGAGCGATTCACTAGTTTTTCCGAGCTCCTCCTGATAGTCGTATTGCTGCTTCGGCTCCATGTCTATATATCTCTGGTGCCGCAAACGTCTACGCGCTTCCAGCTGCTCATCGTACGACCCCAGCACACCGGCACGATACCCGGCAGAAACAAGCAACCCAGCACCCAGAACGCCTACGCCCACTCTGCCTAAAAAGACACGGCGACTAACGGGACGACCTTTCCAAGGTTCAGGCTGATAATTGGACCGGGAATATGGGTCGGAATACGAGGTAGGATACGGGTTAGGACCGCTGTTGATACTCATGATGTCTTCTCCTCTGACGCATTGTTGGTACCTTCTGGGATAAAACTGATTATTGGATTTTCTCCTTTTGTACTCACCGTTTTCATCGTGCCGTGTATTGATCCGTCACGAAGCAGGCCACGCGTATCAAATTCAGCGATGGGATGCATCTCTCCGGTGTCTTTTCGATACACTTTTGCCTCGGGGTGAATATCAAATCGAACCTTCCACTCAGTCACCTCTTGCCCCGAATTCGTGATGCGCGGTCGACCCTCGAGAACGTGCAGGCTGAGAATCCTAGTATCAGGTGTAATTACCCACCCTTTACCCTCTTCAAAGAGATCTAGGATAGCTGGGAAAAAGATCTCGTCCTCACTCCACGGGTCTTTTAAACCCCGTATATCAGACGCTAAAAGCACGTAATTCTGGCAGGAGTAATAATAGATGTAATTAAAAAGCTCCCGCACAAAGCTAGTTACTGAATCATATAAGTAAGCGTAATCTGGGATAGGTGCAGAATATGCTGGATGATTCTGATCAGCTGGAATATACTCGCCGGTTAAACGAGTGGTTGCTAACGAATACTCGCCAGAGAAATCATCCATGTATATAAATTCCTTAGGCAATTTTTTGCTGTCTATCATTGTCTTCTTCCTTACACTCATCTTTGGATGTTTAGAACCAAATCTTAGGATTCACCGGTACGAGGAACATCTACGGGGTACATCGGTGTCCAGTCCTCGTCCTTCTTCAACAGGGTCCACATGCCGTTCAGATGCTCAGCTTCCATCCACTCTCCATCGTCGTACGATGATTCTCGCCCCAGAGGACTCCGATATTTGTAAAGAGATAATTTTTCGCCGATGCTCGGAATATAGAAATACCCTCTATAGGATTCTTTAGATACCCCTATCAAGCACGACATGATGTGTCGGCCATTCCGCTCCGACATTGATAGACGATCCGAACTACCCGTTGGGAAATAAATCCACGCCTTACACACGTCCTCTTTCGATATAACCCATCCGCGGTTCTCTCGGTACAGGCGAAGAATTGTTTCAGGAAGGACAGCCTCCGGTTCAACAACCTTCGACAGGGGCTCGGTATATCCCGTGTAATAGAAGTAGTTGAGTGCCGCAGAAAAATACCCCATGAAGGTCAGAAAACCCTGAAGATTATATTCGTACATCTCCGGTTGAGGTACAGGGTACGGTACATTCTGTGCAGGATGCTCCTCAGTCGCGGGCACAAACTCACCGCGGCTTTCGTAGGCGGTATACGTAAGAGGAACATCTTTATACAGATAAGACTTATCGATTACCCCCACGAATTCTTGATCCGGTTCAAGAGCCGCCAAAGCCCGATCTTTTTGAGCCTGCCGTTCTTTCTCCTCAGCTTCCTGCTTCTTTTTACGGTCCTCTTCAAGCTCCTCCGGAGTCTTAATCAGGCCCGTGCACCGGCTAACAACCGCAGCCGTCAGAACACCTACGCCGGCATATCCCAGGGTTCGTCGGGAAAAGCGCTTCTTCTCAGGGTTTTGTTCAGGGGTTTGCGCAGGGTTCTGCTCCGGAGTCTGACTGACTGAATTGCCATCGTTGTTCGTGGTCATTAGTGTTCCTCCACGGCTTTCGTAAAATACCGCGATGTATTTTCTGGAGTTGCAGTCCTCCACCGGGTGCAACAGACGTGTCCTACGAACGGCGGGGAACCCTACATTCCTAGTCTATTAGAGTCGGTTCCACACGCCTCCGATACAAGCCGCAAACCCAGGGAATCCACAGCAAATAGCCAGGAAACAGCCCCGCATCCTGCCCACATAAGATGGACCGGGCATGAGTGGGCACGCAGAAACCCCCGCCGGAACGGTACCGAAATACCGCCCCGACAGAGGTCTCACGCTAAAACTCTGCGCTCAAATCACGCAGTCAGGCTAGGCCACCCGGATTAGGCGCCCAGTGCCTCCAGACCAGGCAGGGTCTTACCCTCGATGTACTCGAGGGAAGCGCCGCCACCGGTGGAGATGTGGCCGAACTGCTCGTCCTTGAAGCCCAGGTTACGGACTGCAGATGCGGAGTCGCCACCACCAATGATGGAGAACGCATCAGACTCGACGATAGCCTCGGCCACCGCGCGGGTACCCTCAGCGAACGGAGCGATCTCGAACACACCCACGGGGCCGTTCCAGAAGATGGTCTTTGCGCCCTTAATCTTCTCAGCGAAAATCTCGCGGGTCTTGGGGCCGATGTCCAGGCCCTCAGCCTCTGCGCCGAGCTTGCCGCCGGTCAGGTCCTCAATGGGGCGAATCTCGGTGTTAGCGTCTGCGGAGAAGTCGTCAGCCCAGACCACGTCCACAGCGGTAATGATCTCGGTGCCCTTCTCGGGGGCTTCCTTCAGGTAGCGCAGAACGTTCTCAACCTGGTCCTTCTCGAGCAGGGACTTGCCCACCTCGTAGCCGTGTGCGTAGGCGAAGGTGTAACCCATGCCGCCACCAATCAGGATGGTGTCAGCCTTACCAATCAGGTTGTCAATCACGGCGAGCTTATCGGACACCTTAGCGCCGCCCATGACCACCACGAAGGGACGCTCAGGGTCATTCAGGGTCTTAGCCAGAACGTCAACTTCCTTCTTCACCAGGTCACCCAGGTATGCGGGCAGACGCTTAGCAACGTCGTACACGGAAGCGTGCTTGCGGTGAACCGCACCGAAGGCGTCGTTCACGTATGCACCGTTCTCGCCGGTCAGTGCAACCAGCTCGTCAGCGAATTCGCCGCGCTCTGCGTCATCCTTGGAGGTCTCGCGAGCGTCGTAGCGGACGTTCTCGAGAACCAGGACCTCGCCGTCGGCCAGGCCTGCGGCCTTAGCCTTGGCGTCCTCGCCGACCAGGTCGGTGGCGACCTTCACGGGCACGGAGGCGAGCTCGGCCAGGCGTGCTGCCGCCGGTGCGATGGAGTACTGGGGGTCGACCTTGCCCTTGGGGCGGCCCAGGTGTGCGGTGACGATGACGCGTGCGCCAGCCTTGGCGAGCTTCTCAATCACGGGCAGGGATGCGCGGACGCGGCCGTCGTCGGTGACGACGCCGTCCTTCAGGGGTACGTTCAGGTCGGAGCGAACGAGGACGTGGCGGCCTGCGACGCCTTCTTCGAGCAGTTCGGACAGTGCCTTAGCCATGGGATTTCCTCCTGGTTAGGTGGGTTTATATACCGTTTCAATCATACCGAAGAATAGGGGTTTTGACAGCCTAAAAAATAAGCTTTTATAAGGTGTTTCTCCGCAGAATACCGCGGATTTTCACCCTTTCTATCCTCTACTCCCTTACGGTATTTCTGACTCAAAATGAGCGATAGAAAATAGTATGTTTATACATCGTTAAGGGTTTTATTCAAGACCCCTGCAAAAGAGCCTTGGTACAGCAAACCCCGACTCCCCCGCGTAAAGCGGTGGTGCCGGGGTTCACTATATGCGTTAGTCACGCTCTATGACGCTTAGCTATGCGTCGAAGCCCAGAAGGCTTAGAGGGAAGCCACAACCTTGTTGGTGAACATCACGAGGCGGGAAACGTAGCCGTACTCGTTGTCGTACCAAGCGATAACCTTCACCTGATCGCCGATGACCTTGGTCAGCGGTGCGTCGAAGACGGTGGAGATGGACTCACCCTCGATGTCCTTGGAGACGATGGGGTCCTCGTTGTACTTGATGATGCCCTTCATGGGGCCCTCAGCTGCTGCCTTGACTGCTGCGTTGACTTCCTCAACGGTGACCTCGCGCTCAGCGGTGAAGGTCAGGTCGGTGATGGAGCCGGTGATGGTGGGAACGCGGACTGCGAAGCCGTCCAGCTTACCCTTCAGCTCGGGCAGAACCAGGCCAACAGCTGCTGCTGCACCGGTGGAGGTGGGGACCATGTTCACAGCTGCTGCGCGTGCACGGCGCAGGTCGCGGTGGGGAGCATCCTGCAGACGCTGGTCAGCGGTGTATGCGTGGATGGTGGTCATCAGACCCTGCTTGATGCCGAATGCGTCGTTCAGAACCTTAGCCATCGGAGCGAGGCAGTTGGTGGTGCAGGATGCGTTGGAGACGATGTGGTGGTTAGCTGCATCGTACTGGTCGTCGTTCACGCCCATGACGAAGGTGCCGTCGATGTTCTTACCGGGAGCGGAGAGGATAACCTTCTTAGCGCCAGCCTCGATGTGTGCCTTTGCCTTGGTACCGTCGGTGAAGAAACCGGTGGACTCGAGGACTACGTCAACGCCCAGGTCCTTCCAGGGGAGGTTCTGGGGGTCACGCTCAGCGAGGATCTTGATTTCCTTGCCGTCAACAACCAGCGCGCCTTCCTTGACCTCGACCTCTGCGCCGAAGCGACCCATAATGGAGTCGTACTTGAGCAGGTGTGCCAGGGTCTCAACATCGGTGAGGTCGTTGATTGCGACGATCTCGAAGCCGACGCCCTCGGTCTGAGCTGCGCGGAAGAAGGTGCGGCCGATGCGGCCGAAGCCGTTGATTGCTACGCGTACAGTCACTGGAGTATCTCCTTGTCAGTGCGTTGGTGGCGGTGTACAAATCCGATGCCTTGTGGGCTCTGGTTTAGTCGGATTCGTCCGTGCTCTATGTTGCCCGGTGCGTTCCGCCGTTGTTGGTAATAATCCTACCCTAGTTTATGTGTGTTTTGGTGTGTTCTATCGAGAAATTTTTGTGAGTTATGCCATAAAAACCGGCAAAAACCCGTTGTTTTCTGTTGTTTTGCGTTGTGTTCACCCTTAGAAAATGTTGCGATACGGTCACGGCAACATAAACACACATGAAACGCACATTTGCTAAAAACCGCGCCATATCAAGGCAAAATCTGAGGGTAAAAAATACCCTTTCACCTGCGAATGGGTTTCAATGGCGCCCCGTGCGCTCGCACACGGTGCAAATTCTCACCCAAAAACAGACGACCCCAAAGTAAGACACACCACAGCCTTAAAGAGGGCTAAATACGCTCCCGATGTACAAATTTGCGCATATTTCGTGTCGCATTTCGTGTCGCCCGCGGCGCATCATACGGGACACCGCATGAGCACCCCCGCGGACACACAGCACAAGCACACAGCACAGGGTCAGCACGGGCACGCCGGGTAGGCGGCGAGTACACGATCCTAATAAACGACCAGCGCCACAGCACCCAGCCCCGAATGAGCCGACAGCACCGGCGGCAACGCACTCACCAAAAACTCCGGCGCCGAAGAAACGGCGGCATCATGAACGAGGGAGCTCTCCCCCAGCATCTGCTGAACCTGCTCATACAGCTGCAGCGCCTGCGCCGCATTGCCCACATGATGCACCGCAACCACCTCACCGCGCGGGGATGCGGCAAGCGAAGAACTAGCGGGGTCGGCGGCAGTAGAGCCCACTGAAGCAGAGCTGAGCGCCGCCGCATGCTGATGCTCGCGGCAGGTCTGTACCGTCACCTCCACCAAGCGTTCCAGGGCGCGCGCCGCAGTGCGGGGGCGCTCCACATACGCCAGCTTGCCCTCGGTAATCGTTCCAATCGGCTTAATCTGGAACATCTGACCCACCATCGCCAACGCCGGGGAAACACGGCCACCGCGGCGCAGAGCATCCAGGGTCGGGATATAGAAGTAGAGCGTGGACTGCTCGCAGACGGACTGAATATAGTCCACCAGCTGCGCCGCAGTTGGATAGTCAGGGCTCGGATACTCAGGGTTCGGATTCTCAACGCGCAAGCCTGCGGAGGCAGAGTTCAGCACCTCCAGGGCGCGCACCACCGCATGACCGTAAGCGCCCGCGACCGTGCGGCTATCCACCACGCTCACGCCCTCGGAACCCAGGCGGCTCAGGCGGGCACCGGTGCGTGCCGCCTCCACCGTACCTGAGAGCTCGCCGGACAAATGCACAGACACCACATGCATAAAACCTCGCGACGCCAAATCGTCATACACATCAGCAAACACGCCCGGCGCAGGCCCGGAAGTGCTCACCGTCTGACCCATCACGTGCGCAAGCATAATCGCCTCATCCACCTCGGCGGCGGTCAAGTCCTGCAGTTGACGGTCCGGCTCACCGGGCGTGCGAATAGTCACCGGCATCGGAACCAGCACAAAATTACCGCAAGCGCTCAGGCGCCGCACGAGCTCCGGGTCAAGGGCGGCGGCGCTATCGGTTACCACGGCAATGCGGGGCGCATTATCCTGCTCGTGTGCAGGATGTGCCCGCTCAGCATGTTTCTGCTGAGTATCCTTCTGGCTCATTAGTCCCTCTCCCCTGCTGGTTATATTCACGACACAACTATTGTGTCTGGCGTCTCATTGTGGGCTTCTACCACCATAGCCCCGGCAGAGCAGAACGTCCAGGTTCAACGCGCTAAAGGCCGCGTTAACGGCGCAAGCCCCGCCGCGCCTCCGGGTTCGTTCCATAAAACGAACCGAAGCCACAGCGGGGCTTGTGCTTTATCTAAGAAGCTTAGTTAGCTACAAAGCTTAGATTACGATGTTCACGAGCTTAGGCGCACGCACAATCACCTTGCGGATCTCGGCGTCACCAATCGAACGCTGAACAGTAGCATCCGCCAGAGCCAGCTCCTGAAGCTCCTGCTCAGAAATATCCTTTGCAACCTCCAGGCGAGCCTTGACCTTGCCCTTAATCTGCACGATAGCGGTGACGGTGTCATCCACCAGCAGAGCCGGGTCAACCTCGGGGAAGCCCGCGGTCAGAACCGGGGTGTCGTGGCCGAGAGCGTGCCACATGTCCTCAGCGGTGTAGGGTGCGTACAGAGACAGCAGAATCGCGATAGTCTCAGCAGCCTTACGGACAGCCGGGTCAGCCGCACCAGCACCGGAGTCAATAGCCTTACGGGTAGCGTTCACAAGCTCCATGGTCTTAGCAACAACCACATTGAACTTGCCGTTATCCAGCAGGCCCTGAACCTCGTGCACGGTGCGAGCAATCAGCTTCTGCAGCTCCAGGTCACCGGTGGTTGCGTCAACGCCGGGTTCGCTGGTGACGTCCTGAGCCACACGCCATGCGCGAGCCAGGAACTTCTGCGAGCCGGCGGGAGAAACGTCGGCCCAGTCCACGTCATCCTCGGGCGGGGACGCGAAAATCATGGTGGTGCGGATAGCGTCCACACCGAACTTGTCGAGCTGCTCGCCCAGGTTCACGCCGTTACCCAGCGACTTGGACATCGCCTTACCGCCGTTGAGCACCTGACCCTGGTTCATGAGCGCCTTGAACGGCTCATCGTGCTTGATCAGACCCAGGTCGCGAACAACCTTGGTGAAGAAGCGTGCGTACAGCAGGTGCAGAATAGCGTGCTCCACACCGCCAACGTACATGTCGACGGCACCCCACTCGCTCATAGCCTGCGGGTCGAAAGGAGCCTTGTCGTAGTTCGGGGAAACGTAACGCAGGAAGTACCAGGAGGAATCCACGAAGGTGTCCATGGTGTCCGAGTCACGGCGAGCCTGCTTGCCACACTTGGGGCAAGGCACAATCGCCCAATCATCGGCAGCAGCAAGGGGCGACTGGCCCTTAGGAGCCAGCTGCTCACCGCGCAGGTTATCGGGCAGCAGCACCGGCAGCTGATCCTCAGGCACCAGAACCTCGCCACAATCCTCACAGTGAATCACGGGGATGGGGGTACCCCAGAAACGCTGGCGGGACAGCAGCCAGTCACGCAGACGGTAAATGACCTTGCCCTCACCGGTGCCGGCAGCCTCAACCAGCTCAATAGCCTTAGCGAGCGCCTCAGCCTTCGGCAGGCCGGTCAGCTCACCGGAATTGATGAGCACGCCGTCACCAGCTGCGGCAACACCGCTGGTAGCCGGGTCCTCAGCACCCTCAACGTCCAGGACCTTCACGATGGGCAGGTCGAACTTCAGGGCGAACTCAAGGTCGCGCTGGTCGTGCGCGGGCACAGCCATAATCGCGCCGGTACCGTAATCGGCGAGCACGTAGTCAGAAGCCCAGACGGGCAGCTTCGCGCCGGTCAGCGGGTTAATCGCGTAGCGGCCGGTGAACACGCCGGTCTTCTCGCGGTCAGAGGACTGGCGGTCAATATCGCTCAGTGCCTTAATGTCTTCGCGGTACTGCTCCAGGTCAGCCTTGTGCTCGGGTGCCACGATCTGCTCGGCGAACGCCGCATCCGCAGCAACCACGATGAAGGTTGCGCCGTACAGGGTGTCCGGGCGGGTGGTGAACACGGTGAAGGACTCAGCAGCCTGGTCCTCGGTCGCCTCAATCTCGAAGCGCACCTCAGCGCCCTCAGAACGGCCAATCCAGTTGCGCTGCATGAGCAGAACACGGTCGGGCCACTTGCCCTCCAGCTGCTCCATGTCGTCCAGCAGCTGCTGTGCGTAATCAGTGATCTTGAAGTACCACTGGTTCAGCGACTTCTTAGTCACGGTAGTACCGCAACGCTCACACGCACCGTTGACAACCTGCTCGTTCGCGAGCACGGTCTGGTCCTTGGGGCACCAGTTGACCATGGAGTCCTTACGGTACGCCAGGCCCTTCTTGTAGAACTGCTCGAACAGCCACTGAGTCCACTTGTAGTACTCGGGGTCCGAGGTGTGCAGGCGGCGGCTCCAGTCAGCGGCAATAGCGTAGCGCTTGAAGGACTCAGCCTGAGTCTCAATGTTCTTGTACGTCCACTCCTTGGGGTGAGTGTCGTTCTTAATGGCTGCGTTCTCAGCGGGCAGGCCGAAGGAGTCCCAGCCAATCGGGTGCAGAACATCGTAGCCGCACTGCTTGAAGTAGCGGGCGTTCATGTCACCAATAGCGAATGCCTCCGCGTGACCCATGTGAAGGTCACCGGAGGGGTACGGGAACATATCCAGCACATACTTGCGGCCCTTGGGGGCGTCACCGGTGGGCTGGAAAACCTTCGTTTCGTCCCAGTAGGGGCGCCACTTGGCTTCCATAGCGCGGAAGTCGTACGCATTTTCGTTGCGTTCGGTCTCTACCTGAGCAGACACAGCGATTCCTTAAATAAAGACAGGTTGATAAAAACTTAACCCTCCAAGTGTAACGCGAAACCTGCACCACACCAGAGTTGAGGCCGCACCGACTACCAAATGGACGGCACCACCCGCGCGATTACCCGCGCGATTATCGATGCGGCGGGCGGGTTTCAGAGCCCTTTCAGGCTTCTCCCCTAGAATTAAGAACGGGACTTTGCCGTCCCAGTACCCAACCCGCGAAAGGTACCCATGACCTCCACCGTTACCCCGGACTCCCCCAACGCCTCAGTTCTTGAGGGCGTGCCCGGCCCGCTCATTCCCGGCACCCGCCACGACGCCCTCATCGGTGACGGCGCGCAGGCGGTCATGACCCGCTACTGGCAGTACGGCAAAGGCATGAACGACGGAGTCTTTCCCGAAGGCTCCTACCCCGTACTGCTCGTGCACGGCTTCCGCGGCGACCACCACGGTCTCGAAATCATCGCGAACTACCTGCTGAAGCTCATCCCGAACGTCAGCATCATCAGCCCCGATCTGCCCGGCTTCGGCCGCTCCGCAGACCTGCCCGAAAGCACCCTGGGTGAGGACAGCATCGACGCGTACGTGGCGTGGCTGAACGACTTCGTGGAACATATCAACCCCGCCCGCGAGGATGCACGCCCCCTGCCGCTGCACGTGGTCGGCCACTCCTTCGGTTCCATCGTCACCAGCGCCTTCGCCGCCGCACACCCGAACTCGCTCGCGTTGCTTTCCCTTATCAACCCCATTAGCGAACCCGCCCTTGAAGGTAGCCAGCGCGTCGCCTCGCGTCTTGCCTCCCTCTACTACCGCGCCGGCGCGGCACTGCCCGAAAAAATCGGCTACCCGCTACTGCGTTCGCAACTGATTACCCGCGCCTCCAGCGAAGTCATGATGCGCACCAAAGACAAGGCAATGCGCCGCTTCATCAACGGCCAGCACGCCGCCTACTTCGGCTCCTTCGGCTCCCGCCGCGGAGTGCTCAGCGCCTACGAAGCGTCCATTACGCACACCGCCGCCGAATACGCTGCCGCCATCCGGGTGCCGGTGCAGATGCTCGTCGCCGAAGACGACGACCTGGGCACCCCCGAAACAGCTCGCGCCATGTACGCGACGCTGACCTCCCGCGACCTGCCCGCTACTTCGACCGGCGCCCGCGAGCGCCTGGACATGATCCCCGAAGTCGGGCACCTCATCCACTACGAAACCCCTCGCCGCGCTGCGGAACTCATCGCCGATTTCGCCGCCGGCCACTCAGGGAACGAGAAGTAAGGAACCAACATGAAACTCATGGTTGACGCCCGATACACCCGTATCGGCTTCCACGACGGTATCAGCCGCTACACCGCCTCCCTACTGGGCGCGCTCAAAACCCTCATCGACACCGGTGACGAAGCCGCCGCCGACCTCGACCTCACCATGATCATCAGCGACGAGCGTCAGCTGGACATGCTGCCTGACCTGCCGCACGTGAAAATCTGCTCGCCCACCGGCCCGCTCGAACCGACCGCCTCGCTGCAGCTGAACAAGTACGCGCCGGACGTGGTGTTCTCCCCCATGCAGACTATCGGCTCCACCGGACGCAAGTTCAAGCTGATCCTCACCCTGCACGACCTGATTTACTACTCGCACCCGACCCCGCCGGGGTTCCTGCCCGCACCGGTGCGCGTGGGCTGGCGACTCTTCCACAAGACCTACACCCCGCAGCGTTTCCTGCTCAATCACGGCGACGCGGTCGTGACGGTTTCTGAGTCGACCGCCTCGCTGATTCGTGAGCACGAGCTGACCACCAAGCCGCTGTTCGTGGTGCCCAACGCCCCGCAGCCCGGTAGCGTCGTCTCCCGCCAGACCGCGCTGGAGCGCGCCACCACCCGCGAAGAGCAGCCCGTCAAGCACCTGGTGTACATGGGTTCGTTTATGCCGTACAAGAACGTAGAAACCCTACTGCTGGCGATGCGTTCCCTGCCTGATTACCGCCTGCACCTGCTGTCGAAGATGCCGCCGCAGCGCCTGGTGCAGCTCACCGACGAACGCCTCATCGGTGAGAACGTGGAGGTGCACAACGGCGTGAGCGACGAGGAGTACCAGCAGCTGCTCCGCCAGGCGCACGCCCTGGTGACTGCCTCCCGCGAAGAGGGTTACGGCCTGCCCGTGGTCGAGGCTCAGGCTGCCGGTTGCCCCGCGGTGATTAGTGACATCCCGATTTTCCGTGAGATTGCGCCGCACGCCGTGTTCGCACCGGTTGACGGCGCCCCGGAGGCGCATGCCGCCAACTGGGTCAAGGCAATCCGTTCCCTGGAGGACACCGCCGTTCGCGAGCGCGTCATCATTGACGGCCTGTCGGATGTGCGCCGCTACTCCTGGCGCAATTCGGCACTCAAACTGCTGGAGGTCGTGCGCGGGCTCTAGAGCCTGCGTTGGGCAAAGAAATGCCGCCGCACTCCCCCGAAACTCGGGAGGGTGCGGCGGCATTCTACATATTCAATTCATGGTCGCCGGGTAGCATATGTGGCTTACAGCGGCGATTCGCAAGGGCAGCTTGCGGTAAAGGTTTACAGCGGCGGTTCGCTACACACTTCCTCCGCGCCGACGCAGGGAACCCGCCCTCGCAGAGCTCGGGCACCCTGAGGGCGCATCCGGAAGGTGCAGCCTCACCGCATCGCACCGGAGCAGAGATCCTTAGACCGCAGTAAAGCTACCGGTACGAGCTGCTTCCTTCGCAGCCAGTTCATCCGCGTGACCGTACGCGTAGAAAATCTTCGCGTCATCCAGCTCAGCAAATCGAGCCAGGTAGCGGCACACCGCGCCACGCTGAGCCTTCGTCATCGAGGACAGCAGAACAGGGTCCGGGTGGGTAATACCGTTGTCGCGGCTCGGTGCCGAACTACCGAACTCGGGCTCGTAATCAGAGGTGATATTGGTGAAACTCATCGGTGAGTACCTTTCCTTAGGGCGTTTCTTAGGGCAGCGCCGCAACAATGCAGACGCTACCGGAGGCAACACCGCGAAAAGAACCTACGGAGATCATCGGAAGTCTCTTCGCAGTAGTGGTTGTGATACCTCTAAACTACCCAAGAGCTAATCAATGTTCAAGAACCATCAGGGAACGCCCCCATAGTGGACATGTTCCCGGTTGTCAGGAAGAAATCAGGGGCACCATAGCGGCATGCGACCGCCGAGTTCACCACCGAGCTAAAACCCACCCGAAAGCCAGAGTGAAAGCCAGTGTGAAAGCCAGCCCGAAAAGCAGAAATGCTGCCGCACTCACACAGAGTGCAGCAGCATTTCTAAAAACTAACGATGCAGGCTACGCCATAGTTGCGTAGAGACCGCGCTCGGCATCCTTACGAGCTAGCTCATAAGCGTGACCGTACGCGTAGAAAATCTTTGCGTCATCCAGCTCAGCGAAGCGCGCCAAGTAGCGGTAAACAGCTCCTCGTTCTGCGCTGGTCATGTCGGAAAGCAACACGGGGTCCGGGTGCATGACGCCGTAATTGTGTACAGAAGCAGACCCGCCGCATGCAGGTTCGTATGCGGGGGTGATCATAGTCTGAGTCACCAGTATTCATCTTTCGTTGGTGCGCACGGTTGTGAAGCGTGCGCGAAGTTGAGTGATAGATACTGCCAACACCACCTCGACAAGCGCCGAAATAGTATCCGCAGTGCTGAATATATTACCGCGGATACGGAGACTACGCTAATTAGGGGCGCCTAGCACTATCACCAACCACTAAATGCACAAAGGTGCATAAAATGGCGGATGTGCACCCACACCGAACGGGATAATCTACGCCCCGTTCGCCTGTGCCGCACTAGTCTGGGCTGCATAAGTTTGCGACGTGCCCTTCTCCCCTGCGCTCGCCAAGGCTTCATCTTCGTCACCATCAAGACCCAAAAGAGCCGTCACCATCGGCAAAGGATTGAACTCACTCAGCTGACCCGTGCGGTCTACCTTGCGCATCATGAACGCACGCTGCAAACGCCGCTGAGTCCACGGCGAAAGCACCATCATCAGCAGCGCCTCCACCACAAAAATGCCGACCAGAATCCATAGCAGCAGATCCGAAGAACCCGCCTGCTCACGCAGCTGCTGAGCATCCGCCACCAGACGGTCGAATCCCTCCGAATGCAGGCGCGACGTATCAAGCCCCGTCAACGCGGACAGGCTCACCGGCGACGCCACATTCAGCAGCACCGACAGCATCAGCAGAAGCACCGCATACAGCCCGTAATGCATGGTGCGCATCAGCTTCTTCACGCGCGCAAAACCGTGATTCAGTTCCGTGCCAATATCGGTGAAAGCCGCCGCCTTCTGCGCCTGCTCACCCTCCGGCATCATATGCGGCACCAGGCGGTGCGCAAGCATCAACGGCACCGGCGAACACGCATCAAAATACTGCATGTGACTATTCACCGACGGGCCCGGCAGGGTCACAAAGCTGACGTCTACATCGGCGGGCTGAGTAATATTCGACCTGCCAATGCTGTCACCACGAGCGGAAATCTCGCACCGGTCAGCCACATCAAGATCCTGCAGCATCGGCGCGTAGGCGCGCACATACAGGTGGCAGGCGCTACGCACCGACATCATGAGCACCAGAATCAGCGCGCCCCAAAACGCCACGGAGGCGGCGGTCAGCTCAGGGACCGCGCCCTCAACACGCAACTGAGCCAGCAGTAGCATGAACACCGCGTACAGCATGAAAACGCCGTGCACGAAGAGCAGCGGAATCAGCCACTTCACGTAGGCGCGCGTGCCGTACGGGTTGACCAGGCGCACATCCGCCGGGGTGTTTACCGAGGTAGTTGCAGAAGTTTTTGCGGAGGCGCTTTCCCGGGCACTCTTGCGGCCAATACGCACCCTACCCTTGAAGGCACCCGGCACACTCACAACCAGCGGCACCACGCTCAACGCTAGGGGTACCAGCATCGTATAGTGCAGCAGCGAACGGTACGGACCAAACAGCAGGGATGCCTCCACCAGCCAGGAGAACGCCGCAACCGCGCTCACCCACAGCAGCATGGCGCGGTTACGGTAGCCGCCCGCGGCATCCAGGTGCCCCGGAATGTCGTTGCGGTCACTAGCGATAATGCTAATCGGGACCACGCCACTACCCAGGCCGTAGAAGAAACGAATCGGCTTCTTACCCGCCGCCGCACGACGACGCAGCAACTCATAGCTCAAATACCCGCCCTGCGAATGAGCAATAATGCCCACCGCATCGCTACGGGAACTCAAATCGTCCAGCTGACGATCCAGACGCGCATAAATACGCTCCAAATCGCGCGACTCCGGGCTGGTTGCCGTCTGAATCAGCTGCGTCGGAATAGCCTTCACCAGCGCCCACAGCTCACGGGCACGACGAGCCAAAACCCAGCCCACAATACCCAGGCCGAGTGCCGCCGCCAGACCCGTAAATGCACCCTGCGGAGTGCCCAGGGACGCCACAAAAGCATCGCGGAACGTCATGAGCGCCATAGCCGCCAGCACCAGCCACAGCGCTACGTTCACAAACCGCGCCGTAGAACGCAACAGGTGCCCGGCACGCTCACGCCAGGTCGCGCCGGGGCGCTCATAGTAGAAGCAGAACATCAAAAACAGCGGCAAAACCGACGCCAACCAGGGCAAATGCTCCTTCAACGGGCGGTAATGTCTGGGCCGCCAGAAGCCCTCCTGAAAAAGGAGGCTGCGGCGAGTGACCGTGCGAACCGGGCGCGGCTTCGGCTGAGGCAGGTGCGGAAGCTCAAGGTTCGGCAGCTCGATATTCGGGAAATCGATGTTCGGGAGCTCTACCTTGGGAAGCTCAATTTTCGGCAGCTCAATCTTAGGGAGCTCCACTTTAGGCAGTTCCACCTTGGGTAACTCCACTTTGGGCAACTCAACCTTCGGAAGTTCAATTTTCGGCAGACTGATTCTTGTAGATTCTTTGGGCTCGGAGGCTTCGGCGAGTTCTTCCTGCGCGGAGTTCTCCTCAATCTGCGGGCTTTCCTCAACCGGGTCGGCTGGGTACTCCGTGCGCTCAATCGTCAACGAATACGTCAACTCGCTGTGGTGGCTCAGCGGGTTCACCTCAGCGGCAGGCGGGAGGGTATCACCGTCAGGAATCACCTCAACACGAACCCGCGCAGAAGCCTCCGCGGCGGAGTTCTCTTCGGAGAGCGCGACAGAATCTGTGTTCAGCGCCAGCAGAGTCTGCACACTATGCGCCACAGGCTTGCCAAAATACGCGAGCGTCTCGCCGTGATTCTGGTAGCCGATACCGTGAACCAGCAGACCGCCGCATCGTGATGCTGGCCCTTACGGTGCAGGGCGCTCTCGGATGCGCAGAAGCATACTCAGCCAGCCGCCGTTGCTCACCATCAGGCAGCGCACTACCCTTCAGCAGATGAGGCACCTTCGACATGCCTCTCACCTCCTCGCCTCTGCGCACAGCGCGCCCGCAAACCCGCGTGCTCAACGCCCAACCCGGGGCAAAAACCGCCCCTCACTAGAACACTACAGCACGACTAGAAAATCACAGCACATCCAGGCCGTCACAGCGAATCTGAACCGGGCGCTCCCCCACGTTCTTCTTCAACGCCGCAATCGTTGCACGCGTAGCACGCAACTCACGGGTCACCTGCTGAGCAATGCCGTACGAGAAGAACATCAGGGTACGCCAATCGCCCTGAACCGGCGCCTCCTCAGAATCCTCTTCAAGAGACTCCGACCAGGCAAAATACCCCTGATCCAGAGGAACCGGGCCCACAATACGCAGCTGCTCACGCACCCGCTCCGGCAACGCAGAAGAGCCCAAGAACTCCTCCATGAAGGCGCGAACATCCGCCTCCGCACCGGTCACCGCAGCCGTACGAACCGCCGGAGGCAGACCCGTCTGAGCGCGCTCCTCCAGCTCCTGACGAGCAAACCACGCCGGATCCCAACGCACCAGCGCCTGCTCCACCGGCGACGGCGAAGCAGTCGTCACCACCGTACCCTCAAGAGCCGCAGGACGAACCAATGCCGCCGCATTCAACCAGCGACGCAACGCCGCCTCCGGGGCACGCAACGAATCAAAACGAAGCATCTTATCGGCATCCAGAAGAAGCGCCGCCGCATAGCCGCCAAAAGCCACCGGCTCAGCACCCGGAGTCGCCACCACCAACGCAGGCTCAGGACCAACCGACGCCCGCACATGGTCACCCGCCGAAGAAATCACCGGAACATTCGGGAACGCACGGCCCAGCTCCTCAGCAGTACGAGTCGCACCCGCCGCCGAATAACGCCAATGCGTAAAACCGCATTCAGAACAACGCCACTGCTGCGCCAAATGACCGCACCACGAACACGACGGAACCGACGAACCCGAAGCCACCGACAAAGGCCCACTACACTCGCCACAACGCGCCGGCATGCGGCAACGCTCGCACGAAAACGACGGAATATAACCGCTACGCGCCACCTGCACCAACACAGGACCACGCGCCAACGCCCGACGAGCATGCTCAAACGCCAGGTGCGGAATACGCGCCATCGCCGCCAACGGGTCACGCGCCAACTCAAACTCCGAACCTGTCGAAAAAATACGCGGCGAATAATCACGCACCAACGCACGCGGCGCACGCACATGAGACGCCCAACGGGTACGCACCAGACGCGCCGCCTCACTACTCATACTGAACCCGGCAAACAGCGCCGCAGTATTCTCAGCCGAAGCACGCAGAAGCAACACATCGCGGGCATGACAATACGGGGCGCGCTGCTCCAACAGCGAGGAATCGCCATCATCCCAGCACACCACCAGACCCAGATTAGCCACCGGCGCATACGCGGCGGCACGGGTACCAATCACCACCGGAACCCGACCCAAACGCGCCTTCACAAAACCGTGATAGCGAGTATGCGGAGTCGAATCAGAACTCAAACGCACAAACGAGTCAGCGGGCAGACGCTCGGCGAGCGCCGCCTCCAGAAGATCCAGGTTCTTAACGGTCGGAACCACCGCAATAGCACCGCGACCACTCGCGGCAGCCGTAGCGAGAGCAGTCGCCAAAACATCCGCCCACGTGTGCTCCAGGTGGCCGGGAAGAACCGTCATCACGGCGCGAGTTGCGGCACCGGCGGCGACATCCTCAATGAACTCCGCACCGTTCTCGTAATCGGAGAAGACGGAGGCGGCATCCGGCGCATCCGGGTTCAGCGCCGGCGGATCCAGCACGAAGGGCGCGGGCGCGCCGGGAGTGGCAAGCCAGGCGTACGGGTCGGTTTCGCTAGAGGCCGCGGAGGTGGCAGCCGGCTCAGAATCCGCGGGCTCAGAGGCTTCATGCTCGGGAGCTACGTTCTCAGGTTCTACATTCTCCGGAGCAGACTCACCCGCATGCGAAGAAACACCCAAATAATCCGACTCATAACCCGGCAGAAGGGGCGCATACTTCTTATCCAGCGCGGCAATACGCGGCGGCACCGCCAGGCGCAGTACGTTCGCCACCGTGGAGGCGTAACGGTCGGCAAGCGCCTCGGCAAGCGCAAAAATTTCGGGCGCAACAGAGGGCACACGCGACAGCACCGACTTGAGCGGCAGCAGCGAAGTGCGCGTCCAATCAGTCGTAGCGGCGCGCTCCTCAATGTAACCGGTCAGCTCGTGGCCGTTGAACAGCACGCGCACGCGGGCGCCGGGCACCGCATCCTCACTCAGCTCGGCGGGCACACGGTAATCAAACGTGCGGTCCACCTGCGGCAGGGTGCTATCCACGCGCACACGCGCCACAGGGTTCGGCACGCCGCTCGCCTCCAACTCGGCGGCAACGTTTACCGGCTCCGGGGCAGCCGGAATCAGGGCATCGCGAAGAGCAGGAAATCCCTGCAACAGGTCAAGCTGTTGCAGGGATTCCTGCTGAGCACCCAACGGTGCCGAAGAGTTCGATTCAGAACTGCTCTGAGTCACCCGAATCAGCGTGCTCCTCTACCCTGACAGATATTAGGAGGAGGACACTGCCGAACGCAGTGCATCCACGCGGTTCAGGCGCTCCCAGGTGAATTCCGGTTCGGTACGACCGAAGTGGCCGTGAGCTGCGGTCTTCTTGTAAATCGGGCGGCGCAGATCCAGTTCGTTAATGATTGCCAGCGGGCGCAGGTCGAAGACCTCATGCACAGCCTTCTCAATCTTGATCGGGTCGACCTTCTCGGTGCCGAAGGTTTCAACGTACAGACCGACCGGCGCTGCCTGGCCGATAGCGTATGCAACCTGAACCTCGGCGCGGTCAGCAAGACCGGCACCCACAATGTTCTTCGCAACCCAACGCATTGCGTACGCTGCGGAACGGTCCACCTTCGACGGGTCCTTACCGGAGAACGCGCCACCACCGTGACGAGCCGAACCGCCGTAGGTGTCCACAATGATCTTGCGGCCGGTCAGGCCCGCGTCACCCACGGGGCCACCCTGAACGAAGCGGCCAGCGGGGTTCACAATGAACTTGGCGTTGGAGGAATCCAGCTCGACGCTGCCCAGAACCGGTGCGATAACGTGCTTCTCAATGTCTGCACGCAGGTCAGCCAGGTCGTAGCTTGCGGTGTGCTGGCTCGAAACAACGACGGTGTCCACAGAGACAGGCACATTGTTCGAATCGTAGCCGAGGGTCACCTGAGTCTTGCCGTCGGGGCGCAGCTCGGTCAGCAGGCCGTCCTTACGGACCTTGGTCAGACGCTCAGAGAGGCGGTGCGCCAGCCAAATCGGGGCGGGCATCAGCACGTTCGTCTCGTTCGAAGCGTAACCGAACATGATGCCCTGGTCGCCCGCACCCTGGCGGTCGTACTCGTCAGCAGCAATGCCCTGACGAACCTCGAGGGACTCGTACACGCCGGCGTTAATGTCCGGGGACTGCTCACCAATGGAGACAGACACGCCGCAGAACTCGCCGTCGAAGCCGCGGGTAGAGGAATCGTAGCCGATACCCAGAATGGTCTCGCGCACGATGGAGGGGATTTCGACGTAGCTAGAGGTGGTCACCTCACCCGCAACGTGCACCTGCCCGGTGGTTACCATGGTCTCCACAGCAACATTCGCTGCGGGATCCTGGGCGATGATGCCGTCAAGGATGGCGTCAGAAATCTGGTCACAAATCTTATCGGGGTGGCCTTCAGTCACCGACTCGCTGGTGAATAGGCGCAGATGGTTATTACTCACGGTTTCCACTCTACTGGTTGAGGGCGCGCGAAGATAGCGCGCTCGTAATGATGACGGTTTCCTTCAATTATGACACGTTTGTTAAGCGCTATTACGAGGCGGGGTGCTGCAGCCACTCGCCGGACGAGCGGCACCTCCCTCGGCACCACCAAACACTTAGGTCAGCGCCGCTAGAATCTTTTCCGCCAACGCCGGACCAATACCCGGCACCGCCGTCAGCTCCTCAGCGCTCGCCTGCTTAATCTGAGCCACCGACCCGAAGTGCTTAATCAGCGCGGCACGCTTCACCTCGCCCAGGCCTGGCACCTGATCCAGGGCGGAGGCGACCATCGCCTTACCGCGCTTAGAACGGTGGAAGGTGATTGCGAAGCGGTGCGCCTCATCGCGGATGCGCTGCACCAGGTACAGCGCCTGCGAGGTGCGCGGTAGCACGACCGGGTAGTCGTCGTCCGGTAGCCACAGCTCCTCCAGGCGCTTGGCGATGCCGGCAACGTACACGTCCGTAATGCCCAGGTCGCTCAGCGCGGCGGAGGCGGCAGCCACCTGCGGCGGGCCGCCGTCCACGAGCACCAGGTTCGGCGGGTAGGCAAACTTCGCAGGCTCGGGCGTGGAGGCGTCAATCTCGCCGGAGTGCACGGGCGCAGCTTCGCGTTCCGCCTGCTGCGCCAGGTGCCTCTTGAAGCGGCGCGTGATGACGTCGTACATGCTGGCGGTATCATCACGCGCAGCGTCGCCGGTAATGCTGTAGGTGCGGTAGGCGTTCTTCGCGGGCATGCCGTCCTCAAAGACGACCATGGAGGCAACCACGTTCGTGCCCTGCACATGCGAAATGTCGTAGCACTCGATGCGCAGCAGCGGGTCGGGCAGTTCCAGCGCCTCCTGCAACTCCACAAGGGAGGCGCTGCGCGTGGTCAAATCACCGGCACGGCGACTCTTGTGCAGGGTCAGCGACTGGCGCGCATTCTCGGCAACCGTCTTCATGAGTTCTGCCTTGTCGCCGCGCTGCGGGACGCTAATCTCCACGGGGCCGCCGCGCACCTCCGCCAGCCAGGACGCCAGCTGCTCCTTATTCTCGGGCTCCACCGGCACGAGCACGGAACGCGGAATATCGTAGCTGTTCAGGCTCTTCTCGGCGTCCTTCTGGGAGTCGAGGCTCGCCGCAATATCGCTGTACACCTGCGCGATGAGCTGCTCGATGAGCTGTGCGTCGGTGCTGTCGTTGACCTTCTCCACGATCCAGCCGCGCTGGCCGCGGATCCTGCCGCCGCGCACGAAGAACACCTGAACGGACGCCTCCAGGTCGTCCTCAGCGTAGGCGAACAGGTCAGCATCCACGGTCGCGCCGAGCACCACGGCGTTACGCTCAAACGCCTTAGTCAGCGCGGCAATATCGTCACGAAGAATCGCGGCGCGCTCAAAGTCCATATCAGCGGCGGCGGCCTTCATTTCTGCGGTCAACTGGGCGATATGCTTCTCAGCGCCACCACCCATAAACCGGGTCAGCCCGCGCGCCAACTCGCGATGCTCCTCGGCGCTAATCTTGCCCACGCACGGCGCCGCGCACTTATCGATATAGCCGAGCAGGCAGGGCCGGCCACTATTCTTCGCGCGGTTGAACACGCCGTTCGTGCAGGTACGCACCGGGAAAACGCGCAGTAGCGCATCCAGGGTTTCACGAATCGCCCACGCCTGCGAGTACGGCCCAAAATAGCGCACGCCCTTACGGCGCTCGCCGCGAGTGACCATCGCGCGCGGGTACACGTCATTGACGGTAATCGCCAGGTACGGGTACGACTTATCGTCGCGGAACGCAATGTTGAAGCGCGGCGAAAACTCCTTAATCCAGGTGTATTCAAGCTGCAGCGATTCCATCTCGCTCGCCACCACGGTCCACTCCACGCTCGCCGCTGTATGCACCATCGCGTAGGTCTTCGGGCTCAGCGTCTGCGGGGACGCAAAATAGCTGTTGAGGCGGTTGCGCAGGTTCTTCGCCTTGCCCACGTAGATGACGCGGCCGTCGGCATCGCGGAAACGGTAAACGCCCGGGTCGGTGGGGATTTCGCCGGGGGCGGGGCGGTAGCTGGAAGGCTCTGCCATGGGTACTTTCTCCTCGCTCTACTGGGCTACCGGGGACATCCCAGGCTCGCGCATACGACAAACCGCGCATCCTGCACCCATCTCCCCCAAAGCGCGGGGGTCGGTGCGTGAATGCGCGGTTTAAGTCTACGCGGTATAGGCGGCGCGTGCCCTAGCCTGCGTCACGTGCGGCTGAGGGCGAAACGTTGTACTCATGCTTTCGCGCCTGGCCGGACAGCTGGGCGATCTCATCCATGATCGTGTCGGTGGTGGCGCGGCGCTGCTTGCCGCTCATCTTCTCGCCGGTCTTCTCAAAGTAGAGCGGCTTGCCCACGCGAATCGTGAAGCGGCGCGGGTAAATCATGTTCGAGCCGGGCTTCTGCAGGCGGTCGGTGCCAATCAGGCCGACGGGCACGACGGGTGCACCGGTCATGTGTGCCAGCCAGGCCACGCCAATCTTGCCGCGGTAGAGGTAGCCGTCGCGGGAGCGGGTGCCCTCGGGGTAGATACCGAAGACCTTGCCCTCGTTCAGCTTCTCCAGGGCGATATCGAGGGCCTTGAGCGACTCGGAGCGGTCGGCGCGGTTGACGGGAATGATGTCCACGGCCTCGAAGAAGGCCTTCATCATCTTGCCGCGCGGGCCGGGGGTGTTCACGTATTCGGCCTTGGCGAGGAACGCCACGCGGCGGGGCATCATGGCGGAAATAATGATGGAGTCCAGGAAGGAGAGGTGGTTGGAGGCGACAATCACCGGGCCGGTGGCGGGGAAGTTCTCGAGACCGGTCACGCGGGCGCGGAAAACGGTGCGCAGAATTCCGGTGACTGCTTTCTGGGTGGATTTGTAGAGAAGCACGTGAACTCTCCTGAGGTGCCGATAGATTGCGGGCTGTGGCGGCGGTCCGCCGTGGATGCGGGGCGAGTGGCCCCTTCTGAGGGTACACCGTGTGGGTGCACAGAATCTGTACTGAAAAAATTTGTACTGTGTTTAGTAGTACCGAGTTTTATTATTCCACACCCGAGTGTAGGAACGTGAGGGGTGCCGCATTCCCCTTCCACATGCTGGGATGCGCCTCCCACCAATAATTTCGGCAAGATTTCCGGTAGAAGCTCAAGTAGAAGCCCGAGTAGGAACCCGAGTAAGAGTCCTGATTGAGGGAGCCTGCATAGCTTCCGCCCTATGTTCCCCCGTTGCAGGCTGGTAAGTAGTCACGGAAGCTAAGGATTCAACCTCAACGTAACATTCGAACTTTTTTGCCTTGTAACTGTGGCTTTTATGCCTGAATACGCCTGTCATATTGTGACGATACGTCAGCAAAGTTTCGTAAATACGCATTTAATATGCAAAAATGAGAGCAGGGTGGGCTGTCGCACCTCCCTCAAGGACGATTCACCCTGAACATAGTGAGCCGCCCCTCCAGCGGATGTGCGTCGGGACCACTCCACCTACACAATCCACGCACACTGGAGACATACACTATGGCTACAAAACCCGTCTCGCGTGCGCAGGCAGCAAAGATTGCCCGCCGCTCAGACACGGTCGGTGCCTATGCCGGAAAAGGCTGGGTACAGGCTGTTGCGTTTGTGATGCTCCTGGGCTTCACCATCATGGCAGTCCTCGCAATGCGCACCTACGCACTCTCCATGCCGCTCCCCGATAAAATTGTCGGCAACGACGGCAAAACTATCGCAACCCAAGAGCAGATTCTGCACGGTCAGGAACTGTTCCAGGGACGCGGCCTGCAGCAGTACGGATCCGTTCTGGGTCACGGTGCTTACCTCGGCCCCGACTACACTGCAGAATACCTGCGCCTGACCACCGATGCTGCCGTCAAGGAGTACCGTGAACAGGGCAAGCAGGACCCCCGCGAGCTCGTCAAGAACGAGTGGCGCAAGGAGAACAAGTACGACGAGCAGACTAAGACCATCACCTGGTCCGCTGGTCAGACCAAGGGCTACCAGCTCATGCTCAAGCACTACCGCGAAACCCTGATGAAGGGTGACACCTCGCAGGGCCTGTTCCCCAACGCCATTAAGAACGACGAAGAACTGCACGACATCGTCGCATTCTTCGGCTGGACCGCGTGGGCATCGGCGGCAGACCGCCCCGACCAGCCCTACTCCTACACCAACAACTGGCCCTCCGAACCCAACGTGGACAACAAGCCCACCGCGGATCTGATGGTCTGGTCGGCACTCTCCCTGATTGCCCTCATCGGTGGTACCGGTCTGATGTTCGCCATCTACGGCCGCTGGTCCCGCGCTATCGGCTGGCACGCGGAAGAGGCACCCGTCCTCGACTTCCGTCAGCCCGACGAAGTTCGCCTGACCCCCTCGCAGAAGGCAGCCTGCCTGCTCTTCGCAACGATCCTGGTGCTGTTCCTGCTGCAGGCTCTGGTGGGTGCGCTCACCGAGCACTACCGTGAAGAACTCACCGGATTCTTCGGTATCGACATGGGCCAGTTGCTGCCCTACACGGTATCCCGAACCTGGCATCTTCAGCTCTCCCTCTTCTGGACCGCAGGCGCGTTCCTGGCGGGCGGTATCTTCATCGCCCCGCTGATTACCCGCCGCGAACCCAAGAAGCAGGGCCTGCTCACCTACGTTCTCATCGGCGCCGTGGTCTTCGTGGTCCTCGGCTCGCTGCTGAACGAATGGTTCTCCCAGAAGGGCCTCATCCCCAAGGAATTCACCGGCTTCTTCTCGCAGCAGTGGGAGTTCCTGGACCTGCCGCGATTCTTCCAGATCCTGCTCACCGCGGGTATGTTCATCTGGATCGTCATCGTCTGGCGTACCCTCTCCGCTCGCCTGAAGGGCTCGAAGAAGACCTCCCTGCCGTGGCTGTTCCTCTTCTCCGGCCTCGCTATCCCCATGTTCTACGCGGTCGGCCTGCTCGCAGGTCAGCGTACTCACGTGACCGTCGCCGAATTCTGGCGATTCTGGGTGGTTCACCTCTGGGTGGAGGACTTCCTCGAACTTTTCACCACCGTCATGGTGGCGTACATCTTCGTGCTGCTCGGCGTGGTCCGCGAGCGCATCGCGATCTCCATCATCATGATGGACGCCGTGCTCTACTCCGTCGGTGGTGTGATCGGTACTCTGCACCACACCTACTTCGTCGGTACCCCCTCCGAGCAGATGGCATTCGGTGCGTTCTTCTCGGCTGCTGAGGTTATCCCGCTGACCTTCCTGACCGTTGAGGCGTGGGGCTTCATGCAGCTGGGTGCTCGCCAGTACTCCAACCGCACCAAGCCTTTCCCGCACCGTTGGGCTGTTATGTTCCTGATTGCTGTGGGCTTCTGGAACTTCCTCGGCGCGGGTGTGTTCGGCTTCCTGATTAACCTGCCGATCGTGTCCTACTTCGAGATTGGTACGGCGCTGACCGCAAACCACGCACACGCATCCATGATGGGTGTGTACGGTATGCTCGCGATTGCGTTCGCGGTGTTTGGTCTGCGCTACCTGCTCCCTGAGGACAAGTGGCCTGAGAAGGGTCTGAAGTTCTCCTTCTGGACCCTGAACATTGGTCTGCTGTGGATGTCCTTCATCTCGCTGCTGCCGCTGGGTATTGCTCAGCTGTACAAGTCCGTGGGTGAAGGCTACTACGAGGCTCGTTCCTTCGCGTTCATTCACGACGGCGCTTCCGCCGTGATGGGTTGGATGCGTATGCCTGGTGACGTCATCTTCCTGGTCGGCATTATCCCGCTGATTAAGCTGGCTCTGCTGGGTATCAAGGAGATCTTCTCCAAGAACGCTAAGGAAACCGTCCTGGAGCTGCCCGAACCGCCGCTGTACGAGGTGGTTGAGGACGCTCGCATCGCAGAGTTCGCCGGCGCTAAGGCTGCCGAGGAACTGCCCGAGCAGACCAGCCCCTACCGTAGCGATCGTCGAGGCTAACCATGCCTGAGCAGATTGCTGGAGTTTCTTTCCTCGTGTGGCTGGCCTGCGTGTACGCGCTCGGCCTGGTCGCCGTGGGTTGGGGCTTCGATATTCTCGCCAAGCGCACCAGCCAGCGCATGGTGGCGGCGCGAACCTTCGGGTTCACCTACCACCAAGAGAGCGACGCGTGGCTCTGCCCCGAAGACCAGTGGCTGTGGGCGACCGCATTCGACTCGGATAACCGAGTGATGCGTTACCGCGCCAAGCCCAGCGTGTGCAACACCTGCCCGATTAAGGACAGCTGCACCGTCTCGGCGAACGGCCGCGAGCTCACCCGCGAAGTGGATGAATGGCCCTACTCCGAGTCGGGTCGTTTCCACCGCGGGCTGGCGGTTGCTGTCTCGCTGCTGGGCGTGGTCATCCTGATTGGTGCCGCCATCGTCTGGCACTCCCCGCTGGAGCTTCTGGTGGAGGGTGCCGCCGCGGTGGTCTGCCTGTCGCTGACCTACCCGCTGGCTGTGAAGCTCATGCGTTCCCCCGCGAACTTCGAGAACGATCCGAAGCATATTCACGCATCCACCGCTGACGAATCGGTGAACGTGAAGATGGACCGTTTCGCGGCGAAGTGGGGTGGCGTGTCGAATGAGCGTAAGCGCCGTACCGAGCAGACCCGCAAGCAGATGATTGCGGAGGCAACCCTGCCGGTTCGTACCTCTGCCCTCGACCCGGACCGCCCCGCATGGAGCGGTACCGGCACCTCGGTTAAGCGACTGCACAAGACCACGAATGAGGTCCTGCAGGAGCAGAACCTGGCTGAGGTTGAGGCTGCCGAAAAACTGGCAGAGCAGATGGCGAAGAAGTAGCGCTGCACAAGTTTTTCCGTTCCGGCGGCTGACCGGTCGATTGGTCCCGTCTGTTAGCTTCGGCGGCCACCCCGTGTGGAATTCTCTTTTATTCCTCTTTTGAGTTTTCCATGCGGGGTGCCGCTAAAGCACCGACCGCCGCGAGGTACGCCGGGACGGGAAATTCCCCTCCCAAACTCCCCACACAGCCCGGTACCGGGCAACACCCACTACCTACACCCCTACTACCTGCACCGTACGAGGCGCGGGCAGGTGGGCACACATACCGTCCTCCCCCAATACTTGTGAAGGAAAACCATGGATCCCGTCACTTTGGCAACTATCCTCATCCCAGTTGCCGTCATTGTTCTTTTTATTCTGATTCGTATGTTCCGCGTCATCCCCGAATACGAGCGTGGCATCTCTTTCCGCTTCGGTCACCTGCGTTCGGAGCTGAAGCCCGGCCTGAACGTCGTCTTCCCCCTCGTTGACTCCCTGCAGCGCGTTGATATGCGTGTTATCACCCTGACCATTCCCCCGCAGGAAGTCATCACCAAGGACAACGTTCCCGCCCGCGTGAACGCCGTGGTCCTCTTCCGCGTGACCAATGCCAAGAACGCCGTGCTTGAGGTTGAGAACTACCCGATCGCCACCAGCCAGATTGCGCAGACCACCCTGCGTTCCCTGCTCGGTCGCGTTGACCTGGACACCCTGCTCGCACACCGCGAGGACCTGAACGAGGACCTGCGTTCCATCATTGGTTCGCGCACCGAGCCGTGGGGTATTCAGGTGGAGCTCGTTGAAATCAAGGACGTTGAGATTCCCGAGGCTATGCAGCGCGCCATGGCTCGCGAGGCTGAGGCTGAGCGTGAGCGCCGCGCAAAGATCATTTCGGCACGCGGTGAGCTGGAGGCCTCCAGCGAGCTGAAGGAAGCATCCGACATTCTGAGCCAGTCCCCCGCCTCCCTGCAGCTGCGTTACCTGCAGACCCTGCTGGAGCTGGGTGCCGACCAGAACTCGACCGTGGTCTTCCCGCTGCCCATGGACGTGATCGGTCCGCTCGTGGGTGCGCTCAAGGGTGAAAGCAAGTAGGCGCTTCTCCCCTTCCCTGACGCACTAGCCTGACGCACTAGCCGCAGCGGCTGACCCGCAACGGTGAGAAACATAGAAATATCCCGTGCAGATGAGAGTATCTGCACGGGATATTTCTATGCGGGATTTATACGCGAAACGCTTTCAAGCGGAGCCCGAGAAGAAAATTCGGGAAGGAAGGCGTTTGGCCCGCCGCGGGGGTTGGATGAGGTGGTTGCGGCGGGCCAAACTTTCCTAGGTCGGCTACACACCGTAGAGGTGCGGGCGCGGCAGGTACATCAGCCAGTTGGGTGAGGGCCGGAATCCTACCGCAAACGGTTTTCACCGACGCCTTAAGCATAACCGGCACAACCGCCGAACCGGCGGCAGTCTGAGTGAAGCATCAATCACCCATCTCGCACCATGCCGGGGCGGTATTCAGCCCAAAAACCGGCGCCTAAAGCATCGGTACCTATAGCACCTGCGAGCTGGCTCCGGTGTGCCCCTAGCGCAGCGCCAGTCATCTAGCGCAGCTCCCGGCAATCTAACGCAATGCTCGGTGCGCCTGGTCAAAGAACTCACGCTCGTACACGCACGCCGACAGGTACGCCTGCGCCGCACGCACACGCTGAGCCGGTGAAGCCGCCTCGAACGCACGCTCCACCTCCGCGAGGCTACGTGCCACATCCGCGGCGAATTCTTCGCCACCGTACATGCTCAACCACTCCGCGTACGGGTGGTCCGCGTGATTCTGCGAGGAGAGCACAGCGCCCACCTCTTCGTAGAGCCAGTAGCAGGGCAAGATAGCGGCGGCACCGACCACGTAATCATCACCGGCGGCGGAGGCACGCAGGAAATTCGTGTACCCCATCGTAATCGGCGAGGGGCCACCCAGACGCGCACGGTTCGCCAGCCAGCCCTCGTGCAGTTGCGATTCGGCGGCAATCGCCTCATGCGCACCGGCGGCCCAGTGCACCTGCGCCTCAGCTGTATCAGCACGCGCCGAGAGAGTCGCGAGCGCACGCGAATAATCCCGCAGGTAGAGGGCGTCCTGGTCCAGGTAGAAGGCGAACAGGTCCTCGTCGAGGGTGCCGTCACCGAGGGCACGCACGAAGGGCAGGTCCAGGATCTGGTGCCAGGTTTCGCCACCGGCTGCCCAGAGGGCGGCGGTCCAGGGTCCGGCGGGCTTTACAACGGCTTCACCGGCGGGCACGGGGCTGACCGGCAGCAGACGCTCCGGGCTGGTGCCGTCCAGAGTATTACCCTCAGAGTCGGTGGTGGCGAGCAGGTGATGCCACGGGTACGCGGAGGCGGCAGCCTCCAGGCGGCGGGCACGGGCGGCGTGGTCCACCGGGCCGTGGCCCTCACCGGAGCCAACTTGCAGACCGGCGCCTGCGGCGATGGATTCGTGGAGCCAGCGGGTGCTCCACTGCAGGGCGCGGTGGGTGTCTTCGCTGGTCAGCTGCTGGTCTGCAGCGTGCTCTGGGGCTTCGGTGTGTCCTGGGGCTTCGGCATGCTGGAGCAGTTCCACGCCCAGGCGGGTTGCCAGCGAGGAGGACAGGGAGCATCCGGTGCCATGCGTATTGCGGCTCTCCAGGCGCGGGGTACGCACATGCGCGCAGGTGCCATCCGGGAAGACCGCGGTGTTACCGGCGTCCTGACCACACAGGTGGCCGCCCTTCACAATCACGGTAGTTCCGGTCGCCGCCGCAAGGTTCGCCGCCTGCTCGTGCGCCTCATCGAAAGTCTGGGCGGGCTCCTTCTCACAGAGCACGGCAAGCTCCGGAATGTTCGGGGTAATCACATTCACGAGCGGCACGAGATCGCGCAGCGCCTGCTCCGCTTCCGCCTGCAGCAGGCGGTCACCGCTGGAAGCAATCATGACCGGGTCGAGCACAACCACGGGCACCGGATGCTCGCTCAGCCAGGTGCGGACGGTGCGGATCGTGTCTGCGTCGCCGAGCATGCCGATTTTCACGGCGTCAACCGTGACGTCATCAAAAACGGCGGCAAGCTGCGCGGTCAAAAATTCCAGGGGCGGGGTGAATACTTCACGAACCCCGCACGTGTTTTGGGCGACCAGTGAGGTAGTCACGCACATGCCGTAACCGCCGGATGCGGCAATGGACTTGAGGTCCGCCTGAATACCTGCACCGCCGGAGGGGTCGGTTCCGGCAATGGAGAGAACCCTCGGCACCCGAGCTGTCTGCGGTGCCCCGGATGCTCCGGAGGCGCTCGCGCCGGGTACAGGGTTGGTAGTGGGTGCGCACGCGGGCGCAGTAGGCTGCTCTGCCATGATCGATAATCCCTTCGCTAGTTCGAACTAGAGCAGGTTCAATGGGTGATTCTCTCAGCCTTGAGTGTTATTACGCCGTTTCGTGCGCCCGCTGTGCTGTAGCTCTTCGCTGTGCCGTAGCCCTTCGTTGGGCGGTTAGTTTGGCAGGTTAGCGGGTCGCGGGCGTCTCAAGGCACCCCATATCGCTCTGCCAGGTTATCACAATGATTCTTAGTAGCTGAAAGTTTTGCGGGTGACAAGTGAATCTCTCCGAAATTTTCGTTTGAGTCTTGCGTTGCTACAGGGGCTCCCCGCCGCCGATTTCAGCGCACCCTTGTACGGAAACCACCCGTTAAACGAGTAGTGCCCGGCACCGCTTCACACGGTACCGGGCACTATCAGCCGGGCTTATCCTCCGGGCTTAGGTCAGGGCGAAAATCTCTGCCGGTGAACCCTCCGCAATGATCCTGCCCTCGTGCAGCAGGACCGCACGGTCAGCCAGCGAGGCGATACGCGCATCGTGCGAAATGATCAGCACCGCACGGTTCGCCAGCACGGCGCTCAGGGACTCGGTTGCGTCCGCGAGCTCCAGCTGAGTGGTGGACTCGTCCAGAATCACGGCGTGCGGGTCAGCAAGCACAATACGTGCCAGCGCCAGCTGCTGAATCTGGTCGCGAGTCAGCGGCGAATCCGCTCCGCTGACGACAGTATCCATGCCCTGCGGCAGATCGCGCCACCAGCGGGCACCGATAGCGTCCAGCGCCTCGCGCATCTGCTCGACGGTTGCATCCGGCACGACCACCGTAAAGTTATCAGCGAGGGTGCCGAAGAAGACGTGCGCTTCCTGGGTGCAGACCAGCAGGCGCGGGCGGCCGTCGGCGGCGGCATCGGTCGGGAAGTCGCCGTGACCGACCGGGCGACCCATCACGGTGATGGTGCCGTCCAGGGCGGTCAGCGAACCACCAATCAGACGAGCCAGGGTGGTCTTACCCGAACCGGAACGACCCACCAGGGCAAGCGCCTCACCGCGGCGAATCTTCAGGTTGATGCCTTCCAGAACGAGGGCGTCCGGCGAGTAGCCGTAGGAGACGTCGGTGCAGTTAATTGCGTACTCCGGGTTCTTCACGGCTTCATCAGACACGGCGGCGAACGCTTCGGCGCGATGCTGTGCACGCGCCTCACGCTGCTTCTTCGCCAAGGAGACCACACCGAACACGCGGCCCATGTTCACGAGCATGATGCGCAGGCTGCTCACGTGGTGGTTCAGCATGTCGGCGAGGATTCGGAGGCTGAAAACCATGACCGAGGCGGTCGCTACGGCACCCCAGCTTGCCCAGCCGAGAGCCACGCAGGCGGCGCCCCAGAGCATACACAGAATCGTGGGGATCCACGCGTTGATGGCATCCACGGTGAAGTACAGCTGGCGGATGCGCACCATGCCCAGCTGCGCGGCGAACTGGCGCTTGTTCTCACCGGCGAAGGCATCTTCGCGGGCGGTATGAACGCCCAGCTCACGGATTGTGGAGGTGCCGCGAATGTTCTCGGTCAGCACGCTGTTGAGGTCGCTCACGCGCTCCTGGGCGGTCTGGTTGCGTGCCGCCATAAGCGGCAGCATCTTCGACATGATGAGGGCAAGACCGGCAATCATGGGTAGCATAATCAGACCCATTGCCGGGCTCACGAACGCCAGGGAGAGCGTGGAGATAATGAAGTACAGCACCACGTAGATTGCACCGAGCAGGTCCTCACTGACGGACTTCGCCGCCGAGGAGAGGTCGTCGGTCACGCGAGTGAGCAGGTCGCCACTGCCGGCTTCTTCCACGGTGCGTGCGTCCAGGTCGAGGGTGCCGTCGAGGGTGTCCTGGTTGGCGTCACGGGTGACGAGCGCACCCAGTCGCGCCGCACTGTACGAGGAGACCATGAGGGTTATCGCCTGCACGATGAATGCCGCCAGGATAATCAGAATCGGCTGCCACGGGTAGCTGGAGAACTTGCCCGCCACCACGTCGTCCACGGTGGCACCAATCTGCAGGGGCACCACCGCACCCATGAGGGTGCTGACCATGTAGATGACGAAGGTGTAGAGGGCTCGCCCCTTATGCGCCGCGAGGTAGTTCCACATGCGGCGTGCCACGTAGGCGGGGGTTTCGATGGGGAGCTGCTTTGCCATGCTAGTTCACCTCCTGATTCTGAGTGGTTTCAGGCTGAGCGGTTTCCGGGTAGCCGTCGCGTTCCATGCGGCGGGTCGTCTCCGCGGTCGTGGAAACAACGTAGACCTGCTCCAAATCCTGCAGCAGGCCGGGGTAGCCGACGGGCAGGCGGTCGCTACCAACCTGGGTTTCCATCGCATCGTAGATGTAGCGCTGGCTGGGTTCGTCCACGGAGTTCAGCGGCTCGGTCAGAATGAGCACCTGCGCGTCCTGTGCGAGCGCGCGGGCGAGTGCCAGACGCTGACGCTGACCGCCGGAGAGGTTCGCGCCTTCGCTGGTGATGCGGGCGGCGAAGTAGTCTTCGGGGTTGCGTCCACCCAGTCGGTAGGCGATTTCGCGGGAGTCGGTAATCTTCAGCAGTTCCGCATCCTTTGCCTGTGCCAGCTCCTCGTCGGGATTCGGCACGGTTCCCAGGCGCAGGTGCTCCTGCAGGGTTCCAGCGAAAATCATGGGGTTCGGTTCGCTCAGCAGCACGCGGCGGCCGGAGGCGTCCTTGAGGTCCTCTCCCCCGCGTCGCAGGGTGCGGGCGAGCGCCTCGGCGTAGTCTTGCGCGGTGAGGTTGTAGTCGCGCGGATTGACGTACACGATGCGCGGGTTGCTTGCACCGGCGGGGGCGACGGGTACGGGCACCTCGAGGGTGCTCGCCTCGACTGCCTGTTCGGCGCGTGCCAGCTGCGCCATTTCTTCGTCGGTGCGCGGGCTCTTCAGCACGCCCTGGCGTACGCCCGCGTGACCTTCGAAGCGGGCGACCTTGGCGAGCGCAATCTTGGCGTATCGCCATGCGGTGAGGAAGTTCTGGGTAATCCAGATGGGGCCGCCCATCATCGCGATAATGGAGGCGACGGTCACCAGGGACGCGGCGGGTGTGTCGGATACCCAGCGGCCGTTTTCGACGTGGCCGGTGAGGGCAAAGCCGATGCCGAGCAGGGTCACGGCACCGCCGAGCAGCGCGCGGATGAGGAACATCCAGCGGTGCGTCTTTTCGTAGCGCATGTAGCTGTCGAAAACTTCGTCGGTGCCGCGGTGGTAGCGTTCACGCATCTGCTCTTCGGCGCCGAGGCCGGCGATGGTGCGCAGACCGGTGGCGATGTCGGAGGCGCGTGAGGAGGCTTCGCCGTCCTTTTCGCGGTATTCGCCGATCTTGGATTCGAGGAAGGTCGAGTACCAGGCGATCACGCTAACCACGATAATCGTGCCGATGAGGGTGACAATCGCGGTGGCGGGGTTAATCAGCCAGAGCTGCACGGCACCGAGGGTCGCGATGATCATGGCGTTGACGAATAGCGGCAGTGAGAAGTAGACATCCGTAATGCGGCGTACGTCTTTGTTCATGACGGTGACCGCTTCGCCGGAGTCTACGCCAGCGCGGGTGCGCCCCATGAGCCGGTTGATGTAGATACGCCAGTCGCGGCTAAGTTCCGCGCTGAGGGTCATGGAGGTGCCCCAGCCGAAGAACTCATTAATCACGATGAAGGTGATGGCTGCGACGACCACCCAGAACATGGGCCAGGCGTCGGGGGCTTTGCCGGCGATGTGCTGGTTGATGAATTGACCCACCATGACGGGGATAAGAATCGCACCGGTACCCGCGGTGGTTTCACCCACGATGGGGATTACCCAGCGGTGCCAGGGGTATTTGTATCCGGGTGCGGTGACGCGCAGGGCGAGGCGCTTTTTGAGGGCTTCCTCTTCTGCCTTGCGCTGTTCGCTACCGGTTACTTCCTGTGCAGCTTTTTTCTGCGCAGTTTTCTTCTGAGCGGCTTTTTCCTGCGTGGTTTTGTTATGCATGGATTCTTCATGCGTAGCTTCTTCACGCGCGGCGTTTTCTTGTGCCTTGTCAGCGTTGTATTCAGTCATTCAACGTCTCTCCTTTCTCTTACCCTATTCCTTTATCAATGTGGCACGCAACACTATTTACGCAATAGATGGGCGTGTCGTCATTTATGCAACGTATTTTGGGGCGTGTATCGACCGCACAGTATGGTCCGGCATCAATCGGCGGACTTGAACCTAGGCGGTAATTTATGCGGCATGGAACCCTGCGGTGTGAGGCTCTGCAGTGTGGAGCCCTGTGCCTTTGACCTTCTGAGCGCCAGGTTGTGCATCACTGCATCTAAAACGCTTTATTCCACCCTACCTGAACTTTAGGTTTTCCCGCATTAGAGCACGCGACTTTGCACCTATGCCGAGTTGTTCCCTCGTAACGATAACGCCCCCGCGTCCGCCCTATTCCCGATAGACTGGAATCCTCATGAGTATTTTGAATTTTCTTTCTCCCTCGCTGGGCGAGAACCCCGGCGATTACAATCGACGCGATTTCAAGGTCAACCCCCTCACCGCCGAAGAAATCTATGAGGCGTTCACCGAGTGGATTTCAACCCGCGGCATGACCCTGTACCCCGCCCAGGACGAGGCTGTTCTGAGCATTGCCGCCGGACATAACGTGGTGCTGGCAACCCCGACCGGTTCGGGTAAGTCCACTGTGGCTGTTGCCGCGCATTTTACGGGCCTGGCGACCGGTCAGCGTTCCTACTACACCGCCCCCATTAAGGCGCTGGTGTCTGAGAAGTTCTTCGACCTGATTAATATTTTTGGTGCCGAGAACGTGGGCATGATTACCGGCGACTCCGCCATTAATACGGAGGCGCCGATTATCTGCTGCACCGCGGAGATTCTCGCCAATATTGCCCTGCGCGAGGGTAAGGATGCGGACCTGTGCCAGGTCATCATGGACGAGTTCCACTTCTACTCCGACCCGCAGCGCGGCTGGGCGTGGCAGCTTCCCCTACTGGAGCTTCCGCAGGCACAGTTCCTACTGATGAGCGCGACCCTGGGTGATACGACTCGCTTCCAGGAGGAGATGACGGCGCTGACCGGTCGCGAGAGCGACCTGGTGGCTCACTCCGAGCGTCCCATTCCGTTGCATTTCTACTACTCCACCACCCCGGTTCAGGAGACGGTGCAGGAGCTCGTGCAGACCAAGCAGACTCCGGTCTACATTGTGCACTTCTCGCAGAAGGCGGCGCTGGAGCAGGCGAACGCACTGCTGTCGGTGGCTATTGCTTCGAAGGAAGATAAGGAACGCATCGCGGAGCTGATTGCGAAGTTCCGTTTCGGTCCGGGCTTCGGTAAGGCGTTGAATAAGCTGGTGCGTGCCGGCATCGGTATTCACCACGCGGGCATGCTGCCCAAGTACCGCCGCCTCGTGGAGCAGCTGGCTCAGGAGGGTCTGCTCAAGGTGATTTGCGGTACCGACACCCTGGGTGTGGGTATTAACGTACCCATCCGTACCGTGCTGATTACGGCGCTGTCGAAGTTTGACGGTGCCCGTAGCCGCCGTCTGCGTGCCCGCGAGTTCCACCAGATTGCTGGACGCGCCGGCCGCGCCGGTTTTGATACCGCCGGCACCGTGGTGGTTCAGGCACCCGAGCACGATATTGAGAATGCTCGCCTGTTGGCTAAAGCTCAGGCGAAGTTCGGTGACGACACCAAGCGCATTAACCAGTCGCTGTCCTCCAAGCGTAAGAAGGCGCCGGAAGGCTTCGTTGGCTGGTCCGAGAAGACCTTCGACCAGCTGGTAGAAGCCGCCCCGGAGCCGCTGACCTCCTCCTTCGACATCACCCACTCGATGCTGCTGAACCTGATGCACCGCCCGGAGAACCCGGTCATTGCCGCATACCGCATCATTCAGGAGAATCACGAGAGCCCCGCGCGCCGCCGCGAGCTGCTGCGCAAGGCAATCGGCATCTACAAGGAGCTGCTGACCGGCGGCGTGATTGAGCGAACCAACACCCCGGACGAGCACGGCTCCTACCTGCGCCTGACCGAGGACCTGCAGGATAACTTTGCCCTGAACCAGCCGCTGTCCGCTTTTGCGGTCGCCGCGCTGGAATTGCTCGACCCCGAATCCCCCAGCTACGCACTGGACGCGCTCTCCCTCATCGAGGCGACCCTGGAATCACCGAACCAGGTGCTGTACGCGCAGGAACGCAAGGCGAAGAACGAGCTGTCGGCACAGTTGAAGGCGGACGGTGTGGACTACACCGAACGCATGAACGAGCTGGACAAGGTCACCTACCCGCAGCCTCTGGCGGAGCTCATTGATCAGGCGTACACGACCTACAAGCAGTCCGCGCCGTGGGTTGCACGTTTTGAGCCGCGCCCCAAGTCGATTGTGCGTGACATGTACGAACGCGCGATGGGCTTCAACGACTTCGTGCAGTACTACTCGCTGGAACGTGCCGAGGGCGTGCTTCTGCGTTACCTCTCTGACGCGTACAAGGCGCTGCGCCACACCATCCCCGATTCTGCCGTGACCGACGAGCTTGACGACATTATCGAGTGGCTCGGCGAGCTCGTGCGCCAGACCGACTCCTCCCTGGTGGACGAGTGGGAGAAGCTGGCTGCCGGCGAAGACACCGCGACCATTGCCGCCGAGCACGCCTCCATCGAGGAGGAAGAGCCTCCCGCCGTGACGAAGAACCTGCGCGCCTTCCGCGTGATGGTGCGCAACGCCCTGTTCCGCCGAGTGGAGCTCTTCGCCGACGAACGCGACCGTGCCCTGGGTGCCCTGGATGAGTGGTGCGGCTGGGATGCCGACCGCTGGGCGGACGCCATGGACGACTACTTCGACGTCTACGACGACATCTACACGGACGCCGACGCGCGCTCGCCTCGCCTGGTCAGCATGGATGAGGACACCGCCGCGCATCCGGGCGTGTGGAAGGTTCAGCAGAGCTTCGCCGACCCCGAAGATAACTTTGACTTCGGTATTCGTGCCGAGGTTGATTTGGCGGCATCCGATGAGGCGGGGTACCCGGTGCTGAAGATTCTGAGCGTGGGCGAGTTCTAAGGCTCCAACTGAGACTCCGATTGAGACTCCGCCCGAGGCTCTGCCACGATGTTGCCCGTAGTGGGCTAGAATACAGAGTATCTATCTATTTGAATGAAAGAAGGTTCACCGTTGACCGTTTCTTCGCTTCCCAAGGTTGAGTACCGCAAGGGTTCGGTCGTCAAGCACGACGGCTACGAGATTACCGACCACTGGTTCCAGGTTCCCCTGACCCACGGTCTGATTTTCTCCAAGGGCAAGGATGCCGCTCTCTCCTCCCGTTTCGCGGACCAGACCATCACCGTGTTCGCCCGCGAGGTTGTGAACACCAACGAGACTCTGACCGTTTCGGCTGATAAGCGTCCTTACATTGTGTACCTGCAGGGCGGCCCCGGTTTCGGTTCGCCGAAGACCGGCTCCATTGGCGGCTGGATTGCTGAGCTGGCGAAGACTCACCGCGTGGTTCTTCTGGATCAGCGCGGTACCGGTATGTCTTCCCCGCTGTCTGCTCGCAACATCACCGCTGTGGGTGACGCGCAGGTTCAGGCTGAGTACACTGAGCTGTTCCGTGCGGACTCCATCATCGCTGACGCGGAGGCTGTCCGCGAGGTGCTGCTGGCTGACCGTGCAGACAAGCGCTGGTCCACCATTGGTCAGTCCTTCGGTGGCTTCCTGACCCTGTCGTACCTGTCGTTCGCGCCTCAGTCGCTGCGTGACTGCCGCATCACCGCGGGCCTGGCGCCGATTCGTACCTCCGTGGACAACGTCTACCAGCACACCTTCGACCGCATGAAGGAACGTAACGAGGAGTACTACAGCTGGTTCCCCGAGGACGCTGAGCTCGCTACCCGCATTGCTGAGCACCTGCGCACCCACAAGGAGTACCTGCCCACCGGTGAGCGTCTGACCGATCACCGCTTCCAGATGGCTGGTCACTTCCTGGGTGGCCGCTGGCGCGAGCGCGGTCTGCACTACTTCCTGGAGACCGCTTTCGCTGAGGGTAACGACCACCTGTCCGATCAGTTCCTGACCGCTATGGGTGCCGAGGTGACCTTCCAGGCGAACCCGCTGTACGCCCTGATGCACGAGACCATTTACGCTGACGGCCCCGCTGACGGCGTTCTGCCCGGCATCCCCGGCTACGAGCTGTCCCCCTCCCCCGCGCCGACCAACTGGTCTGCTGCTCGCGTGGCGGCTTCCCGTCCCGAGTTCGCACCGGATGCGGACCGTCTGCTCTTCACCGGCGAGCACATCTTCCCCTGGTACTACGAGGAGGATCCCTCGCTGCGTCCGCTGGCTGAGGTTGCAAACATCCTGGCTGAGAAGAAGGACTGGGGCCGCCTGTACGACCACGCACAGCTGCACAAGAACGAGGTTCCCGTGGTGGCTGCGGCGTACAACCCGGACGTGTACGTGGACTTTGAGCACTCCATGGAGACCGCTCGCTGGGTCGGCAACACTCAGGTGTGGACCTCGAAGACCCACCACCACGACGGTTTCGGTTCTGACTCGCTGACCATTCTGGGTCACCTGAAGAACATGCTGGCTGAGGTTCACAACCAGTAATTCTTCTGAAATATCTCTGATATAGCTAAAGCCCCTCACCCCGGTTGATCCGGTGTGAGGGGCTTTCGTGTGAGCGCTTAGCCTGGTGAGGCTGCACGCTCAGTAGCTCAAACTACTTCGAGGAGGAAGCGTGCGCATCCTGTGCGGTGCGGGCACGCATCACGAGGGCGTGGTATTCGTCTTCCTTCTCAATCAGCTCTTCACGCAGCTTGGCGGGAATGGCGTTGAGCTTCTCGGTTTCTCGCTGCCAGCGGGCGGTGATGTCCGCACGCTCGGCGGCGGATGCATCCTCGGGCAGTGCCAGGTACTTCTCGGAGAGCGCCTGAACACGCTGGATGGTCTGCAGTGCGCGGCCCTTGGGGCTGAGCAGCGAGGCAAGCACGGTAATAATCAGAACGCCCACAATAACCATCAGCGACATTTCGGTGGTAATCTCCACAACGTGCACGGGCTCGCCGTGGTTGATGAACGGCAGGTTGTTCTCGTGCATTGCGTGCAGGATGAGCTTCACACCAATGAACGCAAGGATGGTTGCCAGGCCGTAGGAGAGGTAGACGAGGCGGTCCAGCAGGCCGTCAATGAGGAAGTACAGCTGGCGCAGACCCATGAGGGAGAACGCGGTCGCGGTGAACACAATGTAGACGGACTGGGTGAGGCCGAAGATCGCGGGGATCGAGTCGAGCGCGAAGAGCAGGTCGGAACCGGCGATTGCGACCATGACGAGCATCATGGGGGTCATGACGCGCTTGCCGTTTTCGATGGTGAAGAGCTTGTCGCCGTCGAAGTGGTCGCTGGTCTTCAGGTACTTCTTGGCGAGGCGGACCATGATGTTGTCTGCTTCGTCGTCGCCGTCACCTTCGGTGAGTTCGTCCTTGAGCAGGTTACCTGCGGTCATGAGCAGGACCAGACCAAAGATGTAGAACACCCAAGCGAAGGAGTTGATGATTGCCGCGCCGGCGAAGATGAAGGAGCCGCGCGCCAGGATCGCGAAGACGATACCGAAGAGCAGGACCTTCTGCTGATTCTCACGGGCAACGCGGAAGGTGCCCATAATAATCATGAAGACGAAGAGGTTATCAACCGAGAGAGCTTCTTCGGTGATGTAGCCTGCATAGAATTCGGTGGCAGCGGAGGGGCCGTTCGTCACGAAAATATACAGACCGAACAGCATCGCGATGCCGATGTAAATACTCGACCAGATGGCCGCTTCCTTGACGGAAGGTTCGTGCGCCTTACGAACGTGGAACACGAAATCGAAGGCCAACAGACCCGCGATGATGAGAATAGTAACCAACCATTGCAACCCGGTAACTTCCATGGGGAGCCTTTCTTGTGGTGTGCGTACAGGACCACAAGTCTCTCCCGCCGGCCTGAATGGAGGTCGGCTCGATTCACCGGTTAGGCGCCTTCGGCTAACGTGCTGACGATGAGTCGATTGGTGGGATACTCCCTTGCTCGGTGAACGATTATACAGCAGGTTGTGGTTTTCGCACAGGAGCCCCTCCGGGAGGACTTTCAGGAGCGAGGTGTGCCGAAACGCCGCATCCGGCAGGGTTAACCTGTCGGATGCGGCGTTTCGGGTGATGAATACGCGCTGTCTAGTTGGGGGTCTAGCTGGCGACGCTATGAGTTTGACAACATGTAGAGCGGCACGGTGTAGATCGGCACCGCACAGATCAACACCGCGCAGCAAGCCCACATCAAAGTAGCCCTCCCCGTGAACTATTACGGGGAGGGCTACTTTTCATTCAGTTAGGAGACCATGTTGAAGGTCGGCGGGGTGAACGCAATCGCATTGACCTGCTTGTTCGTATCAAGCGTGCCGTTCTCCTGAATCGTCGGGACGGTAATAACCACCTCGAACTGGTACATGCCTTCCATGAGCGTATTGCCACGCAACGCAAAACGCGCGGAGATGCCGGTCGCCTTATCATTCACGCTCGACGCGAAGGGAATGACCTGACCCTGAACGGTCTGAGTCTTGCCGTTGCGGGTCATGACGGTTGCCTTGCCGGTCGGGTCAGTCGTGAAGACCTGACGGTCAATGATTTCACCCTCGGGCGAGAAAAGGTAAATGTCCATGGACGGGTGCAGGTGCGTGGTGCCGGTCGTCGCCTCCAGGGCGGAGACGTTGTAGGTCATCACGAACTCACCGCAGTTCAGGTTGAGGTCGCCCTCGGGGCCGTGAGTCGCCTCGTACACGGACATGAGACGGATCGTTGCGGGATTCGGTGAGGTTGCATTCTCCATGGACCACCACGCCTGACCGGTCTCCGGCGCAGTCACGGGCTTGTTCTTGGTGCGCGACTGCAGGGCGCCACTGGCGGGGTTGGTAATCATCCAGCCGCCGACCTGGGTGAAGTCCGGGCCGTGTACCGTCTTGCAATCATCAGCCGAGGCAGCGAATGCGGGCACCGCCGTGGAGGCGGCAATAGCGGGCACAGCCCAAAGCGCGCCGCGGGTGAGGTTGCGGCGGGTAACGGAACGAGCTCCCGTAGTGTGTGCGTCTGAAGAGTTATTCGAAATAGTCACAGATTTTTCTTTATCGTTCGGAAGCATCAAGGTGTTATTTGACACGTAAAACACCTTGATAGTGTACAGCATGTATCTGCACTCAGTAGAACTTCATGAACAATGAGTTACCTCATGGCGAAAAACCCACGTCGGCCCCTAAACGCTGGGTTTAGAACACCTTAGAACACCGGGTTTAGGCGTGACCCGCCTCCTTCATCAGACGCAGCTCCTTCTTCAGGTCGGCCAGCTCGTCGCGCAGGCGCGCCGCCAACTCAAACTGCAGGTTCTCCGCGGCCAGGCGCATCTGCTCGTTCATTTCCTCGATGAGGTCCAGCAGGTCCTCGGCGGGTGCCGCCGCCAGGCCGTCGGCACGAACGCGCGCCTCCGCACGGGCGAGAAGCTCCTCCGACTCCGGGGTGCTCGTGGCAATCTTCGAGGAGGTCGCAGAACCGGTCTTTACCCCCGCACTCACCGTGCGGGCACCCTTCTTACCGCTCTTACGCTGCTGCAGAAGCTCGCGGGTATCCTCTTCCTCGCGGGCGAGAACATCCGTAATATCGGCAATCTTCTTACGCAGCGGCTGCGGGTCGATGCCGTGCTCGCGGTTGTACGCCTGCTGAATCTCGCGGCGGCGGTTCGTCTCATCAATCGCCACGCGCATAGAATCCGTAATCTTATCGGCGTACATGTGCACCTGGCCGGACACGTTACGCGCCGCACGACCAATCGTCTGAATCAACGAAGTGGTCGAACGCAGGAAGCCTTCCTTATCGGCATCCAGAATCGCAACCAAGGACACCTCGGGCAGGTCCAGGCCCTCACGCAGCAGGTTAATACCGACCAGCACATCGAAGGTGCCCAGGCGCAGCTCACACAGAAGCTCCACACGGCGCAGAGTGTCAACGTCAGAATGCAGGTACTGCACCTTCACGCCGTGCTGTAGCAGGTACTCGGTCAGATCCTCCGCCATGCGCTTGGTGAGGGTCGTGACCAGCACACGCTCATCACGCTCAACGCGCACGCGAATCTCCTCAAGCAAATCATCAATCTGCCCCTTGGTCGGCTTGACCACAATCTCCGGGTCAATCAGGCCGGTCGGGCGAATAATCTGCTCCACATAACCATCAGCCTGCGACAGCTCATACTTACCGGGGGTCGCCGAAAGGTAAATCGTCTGACCGATACGCTCCAGGAACTCCTCCCACTTCAGCGGGCGGTTATCCATCGCCGACGGCAGACGGAAACCGTGCTCGACCAGGGTGCGCTTACGGGACATATCGCCCTCATACATGGCACCAATCTGCGGGACCGTCACGTGCGACTCGTCAATAATCAGCAGGAAGTCATCCGGGAAATAATCCAGCAGACAGTTCGGGGCGCTACCGGGGGCACGACCGTCAATATGGCGCGAGTAGTTCTCAATGCCATTGCAGAAGCCCATCTGCTCCATCATTTCCAGGTCGTAGGTGGTGCGCATACGCAGACGCTGCGCCTCCAGCAGCTTGCCCTGGGATTCGAGGGTCTGCAGGCGATCGCGCAGCTCATCCTCAATGGAGGTAATAGCCTTCGCCATGCGCTCCGGGCCAGCAACGTAGTGACTTGCGGGGAAGACATACATTTCTTCTTCCTCGCGAATTACCTCGCCGGTCAGCGGGTGCAGGGTGTAAATCGCCTCAATCTCATCACCGAAGAACTCAACGCGGATCGCGTTCTCCTCGTACATGGGGATGATTTCGACGGTATCGCCGCGCACACGGAACGTGCCACGGTGAAAGTCCATGTCGTTACGCGCGTACTGCATCGCCACGAACTGGCGCAGCAGCTCGTCGCGGTCAATCTCCTCACCGCGACGCAAGGTCACCATCTGCTCAATGTACTCCTCGGGCGTGCCCAAACCATAAATGCAGGACACGGTCGCAACCACCACCACGTCGCGGCGAGTCAGCAGGGAGTTCGTTGCCGAGTGGCGCAAACGCTCCACCTCCTCATTGATGGAGGAGTCCTTCTCAATGAACGTATCGGTCTGCGGCACATACGCCTCAGGCTGGTAGTAGTCGTAGTACGAGACGAAATACTCCACCGCGTTATTTGGCAGCAGCTCGCGCAGCTCATTCGCCAGCTGCGCCGCCAGGGTCTTATTCTGCACGAGCACCAGGGTAGGACGTTGCACCGCCTCAATCAGCCAGGCTGCGGTCGCGGACTTACCGGTACCGGTAGCGCCCATCAGCACAATATCCTTCTCGCCGTTCTGCACGCGCTCGGTGAGCTCGGCGATAGCCTTCGGCTGGTCGCCTGCGGGCTGGAAGGGGCTGACCACCTCAAAGGGGGCGACGACGCGGTTAATCTGGGGTGCGTAACTCATGTATCCATCCTAATGGAGGGCTCAGTTTCAGGCTTCGAGTAAGGTCATTCTTTTCTTCCAGCGCAACGTGAGGGAGTGTTTATCAAGATAAACCAACCCCAGAAAACGTAGTCAAAATCACAAAAATCGAACACCAAAAGATAAGGGGTGGAACATATCGGTTAATTACACAGCGCTGAAGACATTGCATACCTAAATTCTGCCCCCGGCATGCCGAAATAGCGTCTGTCGCCCCTTTCACAATCATCCCGCTCAAGATAAGAACCCTAATACAACGACTCACTAGCTGCCCAACCACCCCAGTCCTTTGCCTCTCTTTGAGGCACACTACTATGTTTAGAACACACGACACACAACATATCGCATCTTCAGGAGCACCAGGAATCTATGAGTAGCACTCCGGACGTGCCCACCACGCCCTCTGTTTCCGAGGCCCGCGCCGCGGAACGGAAGACTCGTAACTCCCTCTACCGGTCTACCTACCCCATCGTCATGCTGGTCGCCCTCGTCATTCTTGTGGGCGTCACCTATCTCTCACTTATCACCGGCAGGTACCCGCTCGAACTGGACGAGCTGTTCCGAATCCTCGGCAAGAACTGGTTCGGCATGGACCTGAAGGTCTACAAGCCCGCAGAAAACATGCTGCTCACCGTGCGTATTCCGCGCCTGCTGGCAGCCGGCCTGATCGGTGCCGCCCTGGCTATTGCCGGTGCCACCTTCCAGGCGGTCTTCCGCAACCCCCTGGTTTCCCCCTACCTTCTGGGTGTTTCTCAGGGGGCGTCCGTCGGTGCCGCAACCGCCATTCTGCTGGGAGTGGGCACCACCATCGCCATTCAGGGTTCCGCCCTGGCCGGCGGCCTGATTGCCGTACTGCTGACCGTCACCATCCCGCGCCTGCTGCGCAACGAATCCACCCTGATGCTCGTGCTCTCGGGCGTGATCGTGGGCGGCTTCGGTACCGCGGCCCTGGGCGCGCTGAAGTTCATCGCAAACCCCGAAACCCAGCTGGCTCAGATTGTGTTCTGGCAGATGGGCTCCCTGCAGGACGTACGCGTCGATACGCTCACCCAGTTCGCCCTCGTGGCCGGCCCCTGCATCCTGCTGCTGCTGGCGATGCGCTGGCGCGTGAACATCCTGTCGCTCGGCGACGATGAGGCACGCACCCTCGGCATCAACCTGAGCCGTACCCGTGGCGTCACCATCCTGCTGGCCACCCTGATTACCGCGACCAGCGTGTGCATCGGCGGCCCGATTTCCTGGGTTGGCCTGGTTATTCCGCACCTGTGCCGCCTGCTGGTCGGTAGCGACACCACCAAGCTCATGCCGCTGTCCATCCTGATGGGTGCTTCGTTCATGATGTTCGTCGATACCCTGGCTCGTAGCCTCACCAGCGCCGAGGTTCCGCTGAGCGTTCTGACCGGTTTCATCGGCACGCCGCTGTACGTGGCACTGCTGCTGCTCGGAAAGGTTCGAGTGAAGTAACCCATGTCTACCGCACAGAACTCCGCTAACGCAGCTAACACCGCGCATGTAGCTAACGCCCAGCCCGCTCAGGCGCTCCTCGAGCTGAAGGGCGCGGGCTTCCACTACGGCCACCAGGGCGAGCGCATCAAGCACACCCGCGCGGGCCGCCGCTCCGACCGCTGGATTTTCCGCAACGTGAACCTGACGGTGCACCGCGGCGAGGTCCTCGCCATTCTGGGCCGCAACGGCGTGGGTAAATCCACCCTGCTGAACTCCCTGATTGGTCTGCTTTCTCTGACCGAGGGCACCGTTCACCTGGGCGGTGATCCGCTGGATTCACTGACCGCGACCGAGCGTGCCCGCCGCATCGCCTACCTTCCGCAGATGGAGGGTAGCGGCATCTCCTACACCGTGACCGAGTACCTACTTATGGGTCGCGCGCCCTACATCGGCCTGTTCTCCTCCCCCTCGCGCCAGGACCGCGACAAGGTACAGGAAATGATGGAGGAACTGGGTCTTATCGACTTGGCGTACTCCCCGCTGGATCAGCTCTCCGGCGGGCAGCGTCAGCAGGTGGGTATTGCCCGAACCCTGGTTCAGGATGCTCCCCTCATCGTGCTGGACGAACCGACCAGCGCCCTTGACGTGGCGAATCAGGCCAAGGTTTTGCGCAAGATCCGCCAGCTCCGCGATGCCGGGTACGGTGTGATTTTCACGACCCACAACCCCGACCACGCCCTCATGCTAGATGCGACCATCGCCCTGCTCGGTGCGCATGACGAACCTGACGCACAGGCTTCGAAGGATTCATCAGTTTCGGGGGATACACCGGCTCACCTGTTGATTGGTCAGGCTTCGGAGGTGCTGACGAGCGAGGTTCTCTCGCGCACCTTCAACACCGATCTGACGGTGACCTACTCCCCCGAGCTGGACCGCTCCAGCGTTCACATGACGAGCCTCGATACCTGAGAGAATCCGCAGCCCCTAATCTTCCGGTGGCGGTGCGGGCCAGGCCCCGTCGGGGATGCGGTAGAGGTGCCGCATCCGCGACGGTGGCGTACCCCTAGCACGCTTGTCCTCTCTCGTGCCGCCTCCGGTTTATTCATCAACTATCCGTTGTACGACAAAGAAAGACACACCATGAAGATTACGAAGTTCCACTCGGGCCTTGCGCTGACCACCTCCCTGCTGCTGGCAGCCCTGACCGGTTGCGGTGCCGCTAACACCGCTTCTTCTTCCTCCTCCGCTGCCGCTTCCTCCTCGGCTTCGGCATCGAGCAGCTCCGAGCAGAAGCACACCAGCTTCTTCGTGAAGGACAACGGTGACGGCACCAAGGTCATCAAGGATATTGATGGCAAGGAGGTCACCGTCCCGACCCACCCCGAGCGTATCGCTGACCTGTGGCACGCTAACAACCAGATTATTCTGCTGTTGGGCGGCGCCGACAAGCTGTCCGCTACCACCACCGCTGTGAAGTCCCTCGAATGGTTCAAGCAGGTTTACCCCGGTATTGAAAAGGTCGACGCCCCCGTGAAGGGCACCGACGTGAACATGGAACAGCTGCTGGCTGACAAGCCCGATGTCGTGTTGGCTTCCTCGAAGGACCAGATTTCCAAGACCTCCGCAGCCGACATCCCCTCCGTGCACGTTGAGTTCCAGAACTTCGCAGACCTGAAGCGTACCGTTGAGCTGACCGCCGAGGTTATCGGCACCAACGACGCCATCGACCGCGCGAACAAGTACCTGGTGTACCTGGAGAAGAACGAGAACCTGATCAAGGAACGCCTGAAGGACGTCAAGGAGAACCCGAAGGTTCTGCACATCTCCGGCGGCTCCGACCTGACCAAGGTGGACGGCTCAAAGTCCCTGATTGGTGAGTGGATGAAGCTGGCGGGCGCCACCAACTCCCTCGACGGTGTGGAGAACCTGAAGAACGTCTCGATCGAGCAGATTATCGCTTCTCAGCCCGACATCATCATCATTGGTGGCTCGGACGCTCAGAAGGGTGTCGACGCCATCAAGGCTGACGCGGCGTGGGCTGACGTTCCCGCCGTCAAGAACGGCAAGATCATCAAGAACCCCGTGGGTACCTTCAACTGGGACCGCTACTCCGCTGAGGAGGCTCTGCAGATTCTGTGGGCCGCAAAGCAGTTCCACCCCGAGCAGTTCCAGGACGTTGATCTGGTCAAGGAGACCCGCGAGTTCTACTCGACCTTTTACGGCTACAACCTGACCGAGGATGAGGCTCAGCGCATCATCAACGGCGAGGGCCCCGCAAAGTAGCCCTGTAGCTCGCTAGTTTTGTAGCTACCCCCGCCGGCTCTGCTTGCCCAGGTTCTTCTACCGAGGCTCTTCATCTGGAGCTCTTGTGGAGCCTCTGGACTCTCAGCGGAACCGGCGGGACCCCAAGATTTTCACTCTTCTTCTCTCTATTAATTCCTGTGTGCGAATACCGCCCGGTATCGCGGCTACGGCCGTGATACCGGGCGGTATTTTATGGTCTTGATACGAGGGTCTTCTGCGAGGAACGTGGTTAACGGATTTCCACGGTGGCGCCGGCGAGGCTCATCAGCGCCCGGTTCGTCAGCGGCAGGTAGCCGTTCAGGGTGCTCAGGATCAGCTGCATTGTGCGTTCTTCGTCTTCCACGCTCAGGCCCGCGGGAATACCCACCCCCGGGGTGTTAATGCGGTGCTTGTACAGGTCGATCACCGCGCATACGGTGCGGCCGGGGGCGCGCAAGACCGGAAGCATGCCGCTGTGGGTGAGGGTCCGCAGGCCTCCGGCGGAGGTCACCTCTGCCGTGCGTACATCGGGCAGGACGAAGCGTCCACCCACGAAGGGGCTCAGGGAGGCCGCGTCCGAAGGCTCAGGAACATCCAGCGAGGTTGGGAGGGGTTCTCCCGTTTTCGCGGTCACGGCCACGTAGCGCACCTGCCGGTCCATGGCGTTCAGGTAGTCCAGCTCGGCAAACTCCTCGATGCGGTAGTTCTCGGTGACCCCGGAGGCATCCACGGTGCGGCTGGTCAGCTCCTCGTCGTAGAAGCTGGCCACGCATACCTGCGGGGCGCCTCGCTCCACGCGGGCACGGCATCGGTAGTCGTCGTCGAGGAGCCAGAGGGACAGCTCGTAGCCGTCGGGGATATCGCGCACGCCGGAAGCGAGCAAAACATCGCTGCCGTCTAGGGAGAAAGGCTCCCACCCAATCGGTTCAAAGGCGTTGAGGGCACCGTTCAGGGCGGGGTTGCAGGAGCCGAGGCTCGAGGATTGTTCGGCCGGAGCAAACGCCTCGGTGGAGGGCATGGAGACGGTCAGGCCGCGCAGGCGACCGGCCATGCAGAGTTCGATGGCCATAAGCAGGTGCCCGGCCCCCTCACGGTTGAGCGCCGGAGCCTGGATGAGGTGCAGCACCCGCGAGTTGTCGAGGCTGAGCTTCTCCCCCACCCCGCGGGCGGCGTTTGAGTAGCGGTTGTGCAGGCGCACGAGCTCGTCAAGGGGTAGCGTTCGGCCCACGGAGACGAAGGCCTCGGCGATGGCCGCCACGTGCTGGGGGAAGAGGCGGCTGAGCCGGCCTAGCTGGCGGGCGAACTCGCCGGGGCGGCGGGTGAGCACGCCCAGGAGGGTGCCGAGGTTCTGCTGACGGTAGGCGTCGAGGAGCTGCGCGACGGTTGCCGGCTCAAGCTGGGCGGCAGCTCCCGCGCTCCCCTGCCGACGGGTGAGGGTTGCCGCCCCTCCCATTGCGTTAGCGGGTTCCTCTACTCCATTGGGGATGATGCCCTGCTGCGCCACACTATCACGACCTCAGATATTGGATGAGTTTTTAGCACTCCCTCTACCCTATCAACAACGACGGGCAATTACTAGGGCTAGAGTAACCATTAACTAAGGTTTGGCTATCTTTTGGGTTTTGAGGGCTTTATACGGGCGCTCTAGCTCGGAAATCTAAGACCGGGAATCTAGGGAGCGGCAACCTAGACCGGCAGATTCACCCACTGCGTGTCACCCCAGGTCACGCTCGCCGCACCCGAGCTGAGGCTCACCACCAGCTCCTCCGCACGCGACAGCTCCTCAGCGCGGTCAAACACGCCCACCGAGATGACCGCGCCCTCCGCACCGTACTCGGTACCCAACACGTTCAGGCCCGCGGCGCGCATCTCGTTCTCCAAGCGGCCCGCCTCCGCGTGCGAGCTAGGAACCTCACCCACGCGCAGACGCTCACGCGAATCGAATAGCGCACCATCCAGGGTCTGTACTACTGAATCGGTGTAGGCACGCACCAAACCGCCCGCGCCAAGCTTAATGCCACCGAAATAGCGCACGACCACGGCCACCACGTCGGAGAGGTCGGTCGTGCCGTCCTCGCGGGTCTGGCGCGCCAGCAGCGCCTGCATCATGGGCACACCCGCGGTACCGGCGGGCTCGCCGTCATCCGAGGAACGCTGCACGTCGCGGTCGGCACCAATCACGAACGCCGAGCACACGTGGCGGGCGTCGTGGTAGGTCTTGCGCACCGACTCAATGTAGGCGCGGGCCTCCTCGACGGTGCTCACGCGCTTGATGTGACCAATAAATTCGCTACGCTTAATCTCGAGGAGGCTCTCGTAGGGCTCATCGCCGCGCGGCACAAGGTAGCGGTTGGCGCGAGTTTCTTCCTGCATGTGTCCTCCTCTAATCAGTACCTATCTATTGTGGCACAGCCCGTCAGGAGCACCGTCCATGTCCCAGTCTTCTCCCCCCGCCTCTACTGCCCTGCGCCGTTACGCCCTGACCGGCGGTATCGGCAGCGGCAAGAGCACGGTCGCCTCCCTCTTCGTTGAGTGGGGCGCATTCCTGGTGGATGCGGACGCCATCTCCCGCTCCCTCATGGAGCCCGGCGAGGCGGTGCTCGCCCGCACGGTCGCGGAGTTTGGCGAGCACCTGCTCGACGAGGACGGCCGTCTCAACCGTCCCGCCCTGGCGCGCATCGTGTTCCATGATGAGCAGGCGCGCCTGCGCCTAAACGCAATCGTGCATCCGGCCATTCGTGAGCGCGCCGCGCAGCTGGTGGAGCAGGCGCAGTCCGCACCCGAGTTCAGCGGCGTGGTGCTGGAGGATATTCCCCTGCTCGTGGAGACCGGCGACCCGTCCGCCTTTGAGGGCGTGGTCGTGGTGCACGCTCCCCTGGCGACTCGCCTGCAGCGCCTCGTGTCTTCGCGCGGCATGAGTGAGGAGGATGCGCGCGCCCGCATCGCCGCGCAGGCTACCGACGAGCAGCGTGAGGCGGTCGCAACCTGGATCATTGATAATGGCGGCTCGCTGGAGGAAACCGCCGAGCAGGTGCGCGCCGTCTGGGAGCAGATGACCGCCGCCTAAGATCCTCCCCAGCAACACGGGGCACAGCAACAGCGGGCATAGCAACACCGGGCGCGTACTCCGGATCCCAACGCCCCCAACCCTGACTCACCTAAACCCCCAATAACGCAAAGAACCCCCTCCCCTCCCAAACGGGAGATGAGGGGGTTCCTCTGCTCTAGGCACCCCACGCGGGGTTACCTATCGGCTATTACGCCTGATGAGTGCTCATCTGAGCGGCAGATTAGTTGCCGGTCAGCTTCTTGCGGAGCTCAGCCAGTGCCTCATCCGATGCGAGGGTACCTGCGGAAGCGGGCTCCTCGGAGGAGTAAGAGGTCGGTGCGGGCTCAGCTGCTGCGGGAGCTGCTGCTGCAGCCTCTGCGTCAGCCTCGAGAGCCTTAGCAACCTGAACCTTGTGAGCCTCGAAGCGAGCCTGTGCCTCTGCGTACTGTGCTTCCCAAGCCTCGCGCTGTGCGTCGAAGCCTTCCAGCCACTCGTTAGCCTCGGGGTCGAAGCCCTCGGGGTACTTGTAGTTGCCAGCCTCGTCGTACTCTGCAGCCATGCCGTACAGAGCGGGGTCAAACTCGGTAGCGTTGGGGTCAACGCCCTCGTTTGCCTGCTTGAGGGACAGGGAGATGCGGCGGCGGTCCATGTCGATGTCGATGATCTTAACGAAGACCTCTTCACCAACGGAGACGACCTGCTCAGCCAGGTCAACGTGGCGGGTTGCCAGCTCGGAGATGTGGACGAGGCCCTCGATGCCGTCCTCAACGCGCACGAATGCACCGAAGGGAACGAGCTTGGTGACCTTGCCGGGAACGATCTGACCCAGAGCGTGGGTGCGAGCAAATGCCTGCCACGGATCTTCCTGGGTTGCCTTGAGGGACAGGGACACGCGCTCGCGGTCCAGGTCCACCTCGAGAACCTCGACGGTAACGGGCTGGCCAACCTCGACAACCTCGGACGGGTGGTCGATGTGCTTCCAGGACAGCTCGGAAACGTGAACCAGACCGTCCACGCCACCCAGGTCCACGAATGCACCGAAGTTGACGATGGAGGAGACAACGCCCTCGCGGACCTGACCCTTCTCCAGCTCGTTGAGGAAGGAGGAGCGAACAGCGGACTGAGTCTCTTCCAGGTATGCACGGCGGGACAGAACAACGTTGTTGCGGTTCTTGTCCAGCTCGATGATCTTAGCTTCGATCTGCTGACCGATGTAAGGTGCGAGGTCGCGGACGCGGCGCATCTCAACGAGGGATGCGGGCAGGAAGCCACGCAGACCGATGTCGAGGATAAGGCCACCCTTGACAACCTCGATAACGGTACCGGTAACGACGCCGTCGTTTTCCTTGACCTTCTCGATGTCGCCCCATGCACGCTCGTACTGTGCGCGCTTCTTGGAGAGGATCAGGCGACCTTCCTTGTCCTCCTTGGTGAGGACGAGTGCCTCAACCTCGGAGCCGAGCTCGACAACCTCAGAGGGGTCGATGTCGTGCTTGATGGACAGCTCGCGGGAGGGGATGACGCCTTCGGTCTTGTAACCGATGTCGAGCAGAACCTCATCGTGGTCGATCTTAACAACCTGGCCGGAGACGAGATCGCCGTCGTTGAAGACCTTGATGGTCTTCTCGACTGCCTCGAGGAATGCCTGCTCGTCGCCGATGTCGTTGATTGCGACCTGAGGGATGTTGGTGCTCATGTAGTGAGGGCTCCAATTGGATTTCTAATAGGTCGACGCTGCCGGTTCACCGTTCAACACCTCCGGGTGGAGGCGCCGACCGGCTCACTGTTTCACCCCGGCGCGCACGGCATAGGGCCGCTAACGCCTTTGAACGAGGTGAGGAAACGTCGAGCTGACGGATACTTACAATGTGTACCACCCACCGGAAGCAGATGCTTTTAGCAGGGTGTGCGAGCGGTCTGTGCCCGTTTTCTCCCCGTTTTCTTAAGGAGAAAAAAGAGCATAGAAAACCCGTACGTTGGTACACGCGATTAATAGTGTACGGGAATCCCGGGCGTGTCGTCAATGGTTACGCGCCCGGGATTCCCGTACTTATTTGCGGTTTTAGTAACGCTGGGATGCGAGGGGCTGTGCTCGTCCTCGTTCCTACAGGGGCACCCGCCCTCGCTTCGCTTCGGGCACCCTGATGTCACTTTCGGACGACACCGCCCCTCCACGCGACGTGCCAAACCTAGCCGGAGCGGGGTAGCTATACCCTCCGGAAGCGACATCAGGGTACCCTCTCGGGTGCTCTCCGCAGCGAAGCAAGGAGAGGGCGGAGCGCCCGAGAGGGTGGGTTCCCCTGCAGGAGCGGAGGAAGGGTATAGCGTACCCACCCGCCCTGTAGGAACGAGGACGATAGCCGCTTTCCGCGCGGAACCGCGCATCTCGTGCAGAACAAGAGAGTACGAAAGAGGCGCGCCTCCCACACGGGGAGACGACGCCTCTTTCGTTAGAGCCGGGTCAGCAGAAAAGCTTAGCCTTCCACGCCGCACTCAGCCAGAATCAGCTCACGCACGCGGGCGGCGTCAGCCTGACCGCGGGTAGCCTTCATGACCTGACCGACGATAGCGCCGGCAGCCTGAACCTTGCCGGCACGGATCTTGTCGGCAACGTCGGGCATTGCTGCCAGTGCTTCCTGAACGGCTGCGGTGAGCGCGCCGTCGTCGGAGACTACGGCGAGGCCGCGTGCCTCAACGATTTCGGCGGGGGTGCCTTCACCGGCGAGGACAAACTCGAGCACCTGGCGGGCAATCTTGTCGTTGATCTTGCCTTCGGAGATGAGCGCTTCGAGGGCGACCACGGTTGCGGGCTCCACGCCGAGGGCGGTGAGCTCAACTTCAGCCTGCTTTGCGCGGCGGGCGATCTCGCCCATCCACCACTTGCGGGCGGCTGCTGCGGTTGCGCCTGCGGCGACGGTCTCTTCGATAACGTCGAGTGCGCCAGCGTTGACGACGTCGCGGAACTCTTCGTCGGAGTAGCCCCACTCGCCCTTGAGGCGGCGGCGGCGTTCTGCCGGGGGTTCGGGCAGTTCGGCGCGCAGACGCTCAATCCATTCGCTGTTGGTGACGACCGGTACGAGGTCCGGTTCGGGGAAGTAACGGTAGTCGTCAGCGTCGGACTTGGGGCGGCCCGAGGAGGTTTCGCGGGTGTCTTCGTGCCAGTGGCGGGTCTCCTGGGTGACCTTTTCGCCGCGTTCGAGGATTGCTGCGTGGCGGCGAATCTCGTAGCGGACGGCGCGCTCAACGGAACGGAGGGAGTTCACGTTCTTGGTTTCGGAGCGGGTGCCGAACTTCTCTGCGCCCTTGGGCATGAGGGAGACGTTGGCGTCGCATCGGACGTTACCGCGTTCCATGCGGGCGTCGGAGATGCCGAGGGAGCGTACGATGTCGCGGATTGCGGCAACGTAGGCGCGTGCCAGTTCGGGTGCGCGCTCGCCGGCACCGACGATGGGTCGGGTGACGATCTCGATCAGGGGCACGCCTGCGCGGTTGTAGTCGACCAGGGAGGAGGTTGCACCCTGGATTCGGCCGTCTGCGCCGCCGACGTGGGTGAGCTTGCCTGCGTCTTCTTCCATGTGGGCGCGCTCAATTTCGACGGTGAAGATGGTGCCGTCTTCGAGCTCAACGTCCAGAGAGCCGTTTTCCGCGATGGGGCCGCCAGCCTGGGAGGTCTGGAAGTTCTTCGGGGAGTCCGGGTAGAAGTAGTTCTTGCGGGCGAAGTAGGACTTGTCTGCAATGTCGCAGCCCAGTGCCAGGCCGAGCTTGATGGCGGACTCAACAGCAGTCTTGTTCACCATGGGCAGCGCGCCGGGCAGGCCGAGCGATACGGGGGTGACGTTGGTGTTGGGTTCGTCGCCGAACTCGTTGGGTGCGGAGTCGAACATCTTGGTCTTGGTGTTCAGTTCGACGTGCACCTCGAAGCCGAGGACCGGGTCGTACTTTTCGATGGCTTCTTCGAAGCTGAGGACTTCTTCACTCATTACTTGGTTCCCCCAAAGTCAAAGTCGCGGATCAGAGTTTCGGTGTCGGGCAGGCTCTTGTAGAGCGGTGCGCCCCATTTTGCGGTGAGCAGTTCTTCCAGTGCTGCGCCGACGCGGTACAGGCGTGCGTCTTCGCGTGCGGGTGCGGTGAACTGGATGCCGACGGGCAGGTTGTTCTCTTCGGAGAGGCCGCCGGGCAGGGAGAGCGCCGGGACGCCTGCCAGGTTGACGGGCACGGTTGCGACGTCGCCCAGGTACATTGCCATGGGGTCGCCTTCGGTTTTCTCGCCGAGCTTGAACGCGGTGGAGGGCGCGGTCGGGGAGATGAGCACGTCGCACTTTTCGAATGCTGCTGCATAGTCGCGCTGGATGAGGGTGCGTACGCGCAGTGCGGCGCCGTAGTAGGCGTCGAAGTTACCTGCGGACAGTGCGTAGGTGCCGAGGATGATGCGGCGCTTGACCTCGTGGCCGAAACCTGCGGAGCGGGTTGCGGACATGACGCGTTCGATGGTGACGGGGCCGTCTTCGGGTACGACGCGCAGGCCGTAGCGGACGCCGTCGTAGCGTGCCAGGTTGGAGGACACCTCGGAGGACATAATCATGTAGTAGGCGCTGATGGCTTCGGTGACGGAGGGCAGGGAGACCTCGATGATCTCTGCGCCTGCGGCACGCAGCTCTTCGACGGATTCGCGGAAGCGTGCGAGGACGCCTGCTTCGAAGCCTTCGCCGTTGCCGCCGCCGAGTTCCTTGATGACGCCGATGCGCAGGCCGGACAGGTCGCCCTTGCGTGCGGCTTCGGCACCTGCCTTGGCTTCTTCAACGAAGTTGCCGGGTTCATCGGGCAGGGAGGTTGCGTCGAGCGGGTCGTGGCCTGCGATTGCTTCGTGGAGCAGTGCGGTGTCCAGGACGGTGCGTGCGACGGGGCCTACCTGGTCGAGGGAGGATGCCATGGCGATGACGCCGTAGCGGGAGACGGAGCCGTAGGTGGGCTTGACGCCGACGCTACCGGTCAGTGCTGCGGGCTGGCGGATGGAGCCGCCGGTGTCGGTGCCGAGCGCCAGGGGTGCCTGGAAGGCGGTGACGGCTGCTGCGGAGCCGCCGCCGGAGCCACCGGGTGCGCGGTCGAGTGCCCAGGGGTTGCGGACTACGCCGAATGCGGAGTGCTCATTGGAGGAGCCCATTGCGAATTCGTCGAGGTTGGTCTTGCCGAGGATGGGCATGCGTGCTTCGCGGACCTTGCGGGTGACGGTGCCGTCGTAGGGGCTCATCCAGCCTTCGAGCATGCGCGATGCTGCGGTGGTGGGCTGGCCCTTGGTAACGATGAGGTCCTTGACGGCGATGGGTACGCCTGCGAGCGGGGGCAGTTCCTTGCCTGCTGCGCGGTCTGCGTCCACTGCTGCTGCGGTGGCGAGTGCTTCTTCGGCGTTGATGTGCAGGAAGGCGTTGAGGCCGCTCTTACCGTCTGCTCGGTTGTCGCTCAGGGGTGCGCCTTCGGTGGCTGCGATGCGGTCCAGGTGTGCCTGGGTGAGCTCGACGGAGGTGATTTCGCCGGATGCGAGCTTTTCTGCTGCTTCTGCGGCGGTGAGCTGGATCAGTTCGTTCACTTGGTTGTTCTCCTCTTAGTCTTCGTCGAGGATTGCCGGCACGCGGAACTTGCCGTCCTGTGCGTCGGGGGCGCCGGAGAGCGCCTCTTCCTGGGTGAGGGTGGTGACGGGTACGTCTTCGCGGAAGACGTTCTCGAGGGGGATGGGGTGGCTGGTCGCGGGGATGTCGGCAGTTGCTTTCTGCGACATGGTCTCAACGGATGCGACGATGACGTCCAGCTCAGACGCCATCGCGGTGAGTTCTTCATCGGTCATCTCAATGAGTGCCAGCGATGCCAGGTGCTTTACCTGTTCAAAGGTGATGGCAGACATGGTTCTCCCGTAGTTTGTTTTCTTGTCTCTTCTCTAGTGTAGTGGAGGTTGCGTTTTCCGTCTCATTGGGGGTTGGAGGGTTTACCTGCTGGTTTGTGTGATTATGCGGTGATCCTCTCCCCTGTTTTCGGGTTAAATGCTCAACGCCCCGCTCCTCGTGTGAGGTGCGGGGCGTTGGGCTACAACGTGTCCACGTTACGCTTGGGGGTTAATCCTTAGGCGGGGATGGTCAGAACCTGGCCGGGGAAGATCAGGTCAACGTTGTAGATGATGTCGGTGTTCGCAGCTGCGATTGCCTGGTAGCCACCTGCAACGCCGAGCTTTGCAGCGATCAGCGAGAGGGAGTCACCGGGAACCACGGTGTAGGTGCCTGCTGCAGCCTTGGGAGCTGCAACAGGAGCTGCTGCTACGGGAGCCTCAACTGCCGGTGCTGCTGCGGGAGCTGCGGGAGCCTCAACTGCGGGTGCAGCGGGAGCTGCCGGTGCAGCGGGTGCTGCTGCGGGAGCCTCAACTGCTGCGGGTGCAGCCTGAGCTGCAGGAGCTGCGGGTGCAGCCTGTGCCGCGGGTGCGGTGTAGGTCTGCTGGGTCTGCGACTGTGCAGCCACGGTGGTGGTGGGCTCGGTGTAGGTGGGAGCTGCGCCGGTCTTGCCGTAGAGGCCAAGCTTAGCGGAGCATGCGGGCCATGCGCCCCAGCCCTGGATAGCGAGCAGACGCTCGCCAGCCTCGATCTGCTGTGCACGGGTAGCGGTCGCGGGGGAGCCGGACATGCCGACGCCGTTCCAGGACTGCTGGGTGAACTGCAGACCGCCGTAGAAGCCGTTACCGGTGTTGATGGACCAGTTGCCACCGGACTCGCACTGTGCCAGTGCGTCCCAGGTAGCACCGTCTACTGCGTTTGCAGCGGGCATCGACATGGTAGCTGCTACAGCGCCACCGATGGCGAGAGCTGCTGCGGTACGACGAATGGAAGTGTTCTTCATAATGCTCCTTGGGGCCGTCCCCGCTCGTTCCGTCCCCGGAACTCTAGCGCGCCGCCGCTCACCCTTTGATAACGAAGTAGGTTACTCATATTCTGGCTCTACCATGTGAGCGGCTCTCCACCGATTTCATGTCACCGTGAGCGATTCTGCACTTGTGTGCGGAATCCGGGTGGCACTTCCTCGATGGGGACGTGCGGTAGAACCGGGCATCGTTTCAAGCATTCCAAGCTTGAAACCACACAGGTGATTCTCTTGCGAGAATCCATCTGGTCTCAAAGATAGCCGAGGTTTTTTATGATTCCAACCCGATTTCAAGTTCACAGCGAACGTCCCGGGTTCTCCCAGGGTTCTTTCAGGTTAAAAGTGCAGGAAACATTAATCAAGACCTAGAACCCCGCGTATCTTAAGGGTTTCACCCCGGAATTTCGGGGTTTTCTAGGGACTTAACCCCGAGTGCACTCCCCCACTGAGCTTTCCGAATCGGGGTGAATGAGCACCACCTTTAAGGGTTTTGAACGGCGTGTAAATATTTTTTAAATATTTCTTCGCTTTGGGAGTGTTTTAAGGCGCTTCCACCTTAAAAGCTGTGGTAATTACAAATACCAAAAATTGGCATTCAGGCTCTGAACCACGCGCTTCAGAGCCTGAATGCTCTATATATTGCAGGGGTCAGATTCAGATGACCCCGCTACCGGGTCTACTCGGCGGTAGCCTCAACCGCCTCCGGGCCACCCTCGAGCAGGGCGGTAAAGCCCTCCTCATCCAGCACCTTCAGACCCAGCTGCTGAGCCTTATCCAGCTTTGAGCCGGCGTTCGCGCCAGCGACCACAAAGTGGGTCCTCTTAGATACAGAACCGGATGCCTTACCGCCGCGAGAAATAATGGCTTCCTTCGCACCGTCACGGGTGTAACCGTTCAGCGTGCCGGTCACGACCACGGTCAGGCCCTCCAGGGTGCGCTCTACGGACTCGTCACGAGTATCTTCCATGCGCACACCGGCGGCAGCCCAGGAGTCCACCACCTCGGCGTGCCAGTCCTCAGCAAACCATTCAATAATCGAGTCGGCAATCGTGGTGCCCACACCGTCCACAGCGGCAAGGCGTTCACGGTCAGCCTCGCGGATCGCCTGCATCGAACCGAACTCCGCGGCGAGCGCGCGGGCAGCGGTCGGGCCCACGTGGCGAATCGAGAGGGCAACCAGTACGCGCCACAGCGGCTGTTGTTTTGCCTTCTCCAACTCGGCGAAGAGGTTCAGCGTATTCTTCGTGGGCTTCGGCTCGGGGCGTGCCTTGGTCGGCTTGGTGTAGAAGTAGGGCACACGCTCCATCTTTCCGGTGCCCACACCCTTGACCTTCTTCTCACGCTCGATGGTGACCTCGCGCAGGTCCTCAATGTTGAGGCTAAACAGGTGCGCCTCGGTGGTTAGCGGAGGGGTGTCCGGGGTTGCCGGGCTGGTGAGTGCCTTTGCTGCTTCGAAGCCGAGCGCCTCAATATCGAAGGCGCCGCGGCTTGCGGCATAGTACACGCGCTCGGTCAGCTGTGCCGGGCAGGAGCGAGGGTTAGTGCAACGCAGGTCCACGTCGCCTTCCTTGCCGGGGGCAAGGGGCGAGCCGCAGGAGGGGCATTCGCTGGGCATGACGAACTCGCGTTCGGTGCCGTCACGTAGGGCAACCACGGGGGCGACGATCTCGGGGATCACGTCGCCTGCCTTGCGCAGCACCACGGTGTCACCGATGAGCACGCCCTTAGCCTTGACCACGTCCTGGTTGTGCAGGGTGGCACGTTCCACGGTCGAGCCGGAGACGAACACGGGCTCCATGACGCCGTAGGGGGTCACGCGGCCGGTGCGTCCCACATCCACGCGAATGTCCAGTAGCTTGGTGTGCACCTCTTCGGGCGGGTACTTGTACGCGACCGCCCAGCGCGGCACGCGGGAGGTGTAGCCCAGCTGAGCCTGGGTCGCGAAGTCGTTGACCTTAATGACGATGCCGTCGATTTCGTGCACCAGGGAGTGGCGCTGCTCGCCGTACTTATTAATGAAGTCGAAGACCGCCTCAGTGTTATCGGCGATTTCGCTGTAGGGGCTCACGGGCAGACCCCAGGAGGCGAGCAGGTCGTAAGTCTCGTACTGAGTGGCAATGTCCAGGCCGGTGCGCGAACCGATGCCGTGCACGTACATGCTCAGCGGGCGCGAGGCGGTAATCGCCGCATCCTTCTGGCGCAGCGAGCCTGCCGCGGCGTTACGCGGGTTCGCAAAGGGGTTCTTACCTGCGGCAATCATGGACTCGTTGAGCTTCTCAAAATCAGCGGAAGAGATGAACACTTCGCCGCGGATTTCAATCTCCTCGGGGTGGTTCTCGCCGGTCAACTGCGGCGGGATGCTCGCAATGGTGCGCACATTGTGGGTGACGTCTTCACCGGTGGTGCCGTCGCCGCGGGTTGCCGCGCGTACGAGGGTACCGTTGCGGTAGAGCAGATTCACCGCCAGGCCGTCAATCTTCAGCTCGGTCAGCCACTGCGGTGCGCTACCGGTGAGGTTCCGGGTGCTCTCTTCGGTCTTGGTCAGCCAGGTGCGCAACTCTTCGAAGGAGAAGACGTCCTCGAGGGAGTACATGCGCTGCAGGTGGGTGACGGGCGCGAAAGCCTCAATTGCCTCACCACCGACTTCCTGGGTGGGCGAGTCGTTGGCGATGATGAGCGGGTGCTCCGCTTCGATGATTTCGAGGCGGCGGTAGAGCGCATCGTACTCGGCGTCAGAGAGGAAGGGCGCGTCCTCGTTGTAGTAGGCGCGGCGGGCGGCACGAATCTTATCGGTCAGTTCCGCGTACTCGGCGCGCAGGGCCTCGGTAATCTCCGCAGTGTTTTCTGCGGCGTTTTCTGCGGGGCTCTCTGCTCGAGTCTCGGCGGGGGCAGTCTGCTGGGTGGTGTTGTTCTCAGTCACCCGTCCAGTCTAGCGTTTTTGCTCCGCCTCTCCCCTATCGCTCGTCATATTGGCAGGTTCCGCGAGCGCGAACGATGAGGCAAACGATGAGGCAAGCGTGCCGTAGCCACTTACCGGATTGCGCTTCCTTAGTTTCTGTGCGCGGATACAGTTCACCCCCGCCTCCTGCAGGCGCTCAATCGAGCACCCGAAGGAAACGGGGGTGAATCACAAGGTATGAAGTTTAGGCTTCGACAGCGTCGGCAACAATCACGGTAATGTTGTCGCGACCGCCGGAACGCAGCGCCTCGTGCTGGAGCACGTCAGCGGCGTCCTGCGGGTGGCGGATCGAGGTGAGTACGCGTGCCATGTATTCGTGCGAAAGCTCACCGGAAAGACCATCGGAGCAGAGCATCAGGCGGTCACCGGCGCGGGCGGGCAGAACCCAGAAGTCCGGTTCCCAGTAGTTGCCGGTACCCAGCGCGCGGGTAATCACGTTGCGGCGCGGGTGGGTCAGCGCCTCCAGGGCGGTAATCTGACCCTCGTCAACCAGGTACTGCACCTCGGAGTGGTCAGTGGTGACCTGCTCCAGCGAGGCGGCCCCTTCAGCGCCGGGCAGCTTCTCCATGGCGGAGTGGTGAATACCCTCGTCCTCACGCAGCAGGCGGTAGGTTCGGGAGTCACCCACGTTGAAAATAACCCACAGGTTACGGTCACCGATGCTGGTCAGCCAGGCGCCGGTGACGGTCGTGCCGCCGGCGCGGGAGAGCGCCTGCTTAATTTCTTCGTTGGTTTCGCCAAGGATATCGTGCAGGCGGTTCAGGGTGCCCACGATTTCATTGTTAAGCAGGGTGTTTGCGCGGCGACGGCGCTTGGCGGGGTCGGATTCGTCAATGGCGGCGAGGCGTTCAGCGTAGGCCTGCTGCTCCTCTTCGCTACGGCCACCGGGCATGGTGAAGAAGGGCGAGTAGGCAAGCTGACGCACGCACAGACGCGATGCTACTTCGCCGGCTTCGTGGCCTCCCATGCCGTCCGCGACCACGCAAAGGGAACCGGCGACGACCATCGAATCTTCGTTATTTTCTCGATGTGCGCCGCGGTGCGTTGCACCACCGGTACGTAGTTTCAGTTCAGTCATGAGAGGTCTATCTCCATTGTGTAGTTCGCGCGACGAGTCACCGCCACGGGGTCTACGTTACCAAAGCTTCTAACGTTTCGCGTCCCTTGAGAGGTGAGAGTATAGCGATTTCCCACCTGTCGGAGCGTGTTTGCTGTCTCATTATCGGTCAGCACGGTACCCGGTTCAGCGAGGGAGACCAGGCGCGCAGCCAGGTTCACGCTGGAGCCGTACACGTCGCCGCGGTTAGCCAGAACCTCGCCCCAAATGAAGGCGACGCGGGCTTCCGGTAGCTGCGGGTCGGCGCCGATCTTTTCGGAGAGCTGCAGGCTAATTTCTGCGATAGTGTCCGGGGTTTCGGTGAGGAAGAAGACTTCGTCACCGAGGGTCTTGATAATGCGACCGCCCAGGGGTGCGATGACGTCCAGGCAGCTCTGCTCAAAGTGGTTGATGAGCTGAGAAAGAGCCGCGGCGTCCAGGTTACGCACCAGGGAGGTATAGGAAACCAGGTCAACGAACCCTACGCCTCGCACCAGGGGCAGGCGGGAAAGTCCGGAGGTGGTCACGTTGTTTTCGCGCAATCCCAGGCGCAGGATTCCGGCGTACATCTGGCGACGGTATGCGTAGAGCGCCAGACGCTCGAGAACCTCGAGGTAACGCGGGAAGTCTTTGAGGAGCTTGCGGCGGGCATCATTATCGCTGAGGTTTTCGGTGACCATAATGTTGTGCACGAGCGCCTCAATCTGCCAGGCGACGGTACGGTCGGTCAGTTGACCTTCAGCGCGCACGAGGGATGCCACATATTCCATGCGAATGTCGCCGTCTGCGTCCAACTTCTGCAGGTCGGCGAGCATCTGCACGTCTGTTTCAGTGAAGTAGGGCGAGTGGTTGGCAATTGTCGGGAAGCCTATATTGTGCCAGATACGCTGGGCGGTTTCGAGGGGAAGTCCGGCGCATTCTGCGGCTTCTACGGGGGTGTAGCGGCGCCCCTGTCCCAGGAGCGACTTTTCGAGGGCTCGGATTCCCGCCTTGGATTCCTCGTCGCGGTAGATATTGTTCTGGGCGAGGTTCTGCAGAATTTTGAGGTTCAGCATTTGGGTTTCGGGGCCCATGGTGGCGCCGGTACCCTGCGGAGAGTGCGCAGGTTCATGGTGGTCTGCCGTGCTCATTGCCGCTGCCGCTCCTTTCATATCTGCCGGATCATCTGTTCTGTCGTGCGGATGCGCTGGCGTGTGCCGTGCGTCGATTGTGCACTGCTTCACTGTATAGCGCCTTGTTAATATACCCCCCACTGCGGTGTTTTGGGCGTCAAAGCGCCCGCACCCAAAGATATTTTAGTGGAGTAATTCACATTTAAGAATACTCTAGTCCGCATTTTTTCGGCAGATTTAGCAGCGAGTTTAGGCTCTGAGCCACTCCGACGGTTCCCTCCCAACTCGGTCGCAGAGGCGATGAAGCCCTAAATATAGCGAGCGCGCAGGGCGTAGTAGTCGCGTCGGGCGGCTTTAATTTCTTTTTCAAAGCGCTTGGGATCGGGCACGTAGGTCAGGCGGTGGTGCACCCCGCGACACACCACGTACACCGACCCGTACCCCAGCCAGGCTCCCGGACCGGGTTGTTTTGCCCAGCGCTCCCCCATGGAGTCCAGGTAGAGCGACTCATCTCCGCTGCGGGTCATGATGCCGCGGCGCACCACGAGCCGGTGGGTGGTCAGCAGGTAGTAGGTGGTTGCCCAACGCCAGGCGGTGCGCACGGCACCGAGCAGGGTACCTACCGCACAGATTGTGCCGAGAGTCCACAGAATCGGTGAGGACCGTGCCGTGGAGGCGAAGGTTGATGCGGCGATTGCAACCAGCAGGTAGGCAAGCGTGGGCAGCAGGGCACCGTAGTGCTGTCGGGTCGCAATGATGACATGCTCACCGGGGTTGAGTTTTCCGCGCAAACGCATGGTGTTCCTTAGCTGTGCTGGTTGTTGTATTCCGACTAGAGGCGCCGGTTGAGGTGGTGTGGGTTGAGGGATGTTGCCGTGCCGGGCTGAAATTTTAGGGGCTGCTTCTAGTGTGCCTGCTGAAAATCTCCGTAGCTACCGTTGGCGGGGCGAAGATGCTCAATATCGCCCACCGCGTAGGGCTCTATGGTTCCGTCCTCGCGGCGGATGAGGATGCGCCCCTGCGCGTCGAGGTCTTCGGCAACGCCTTCTACGGTGCTTCCGTCGGGCAGGCTCATGCGCACGCTGGCTCCAAGGGTGGCGGTGGTGGCGCGTGCCTGGTCGAGCAGGCTGATGCTCTGTGGGTTGAGGGGGTCGGGGTTGAGGGGGTCGGGGCGTTCGGGGTCACCGCCGGCGCGCACGAAGGCGCGGTAGCGGCGGGCGAAGATGCTCAAGAGTCGGGTGAGCACCTCGGAGGAGTCAACCACGGCACCGGTGCACAGGCTCAGGCTCGTGGCGGTGGGTACGGGCAGCTGCTCGGCGGACATATTCGTGTTCTGGCCGATGCCCACAATGATGCTGCGCTGCCCCTCGGTAGCGCCGCTTTCAGGGACGAGCTGGGCGAGGATTCCACAGCCTTTGGCTCCCTGCGCGATGACGTCATTGGGCCATTTGAGGGCGGCATCGACGCCGTAGCTACGCCAAATATCGACCACACTGAGCCCGGCGATGAGGGTCATCCAGTGGTAGCTGCCTTCGGGTAGCTCTCGGGCGAGCGGGTCTGCGGAGGCATGCGGGCGCACTACAATGCTTGCGGCGAGGCAGGCCCCGGGAGGGGCAGTCCAGGCGCGGGCGAGGCGGCCGCGTCCGGCGCTTTGGTAGAGGCTGGCGTAGACGGAGAGTTCACCGAGCTGTTCACGTTCGGGGTCGGTGCCGTCCATGAGCAGTTCGCGGGCACGGGTAGTGGTGGAATCCACCTGATCGTAGAGGTTCACGCTGGAGTACCCGGTTTCCATTGCAATGGTGCGGATGCGTGGCGCATCCAAAACCGAATGATCGCTCTCGGTGTACATATTCTCCTCCATAGCTTGTACCTTTCTGTCCTGCCCGAAATTACTCTGCAGTACTCCGACCCGCCGCCAAAACCTGCCGGTTTCTACCGAGTCGCACTGGTTTCTCACCATATCAATTTCTTGCCGCCGGTGATGCCCGCCCGGCGCCCGAGACGGTACATTAGACAATGAGGGTGCATGAAGCACCGACCGGCTGCGGAGGTTCCTCCGCCCTGCTCGAAAGAAGACCGCTATGGCTTATTACGCAATTACTTACGTTTACGCTGCTCCCGAGGAGCAGGCGAAGTACCGTCCGGCTCACCGCGAGTACCTTGGTTCGCAGATTGAGGCGGGCAACCTGATCGTTTCCGGTCCCCTGCTGGACGGCGAGACCCCCGCTGGCGCTCTGCTGATTGCAAAGGTTGATTCCGCTGAGGCAGCTGAAAAGATCGTGGCTAACGACCCGATGAACGTTGGTGGCGCGGTTCTGTCTCACACCGTGACCGAGTGGAACCCGGTTCTGGGCACCATCTAAGCGTCATTTCACGCTGAAAGTTTGAACGCAAACCCCCTTTCCGCCGGCAAGGATTGCCTGCGCGAGAGGGGGTTTTCTGTGCTCTTTTGAGCCGCTCTTTCGCACTTTTCGTTTACTATATACACCTTCTTGGGTACTGAGTGCATAAAAGTGTATCTAGTGTTGATATTCTGGCTTCTCACCTGGCATATGTGCCCTAGTTCGCACTATAGTTGAGGGATATGCACATTGTTCAAGAGCGCTCTTCGGGGCTTTCTGAACAACCATCACCGCAACCACTGGCTCCCGACAATCGGGTGGAGCAGGAACGAGGAATAATGTCCGAGAACCTCCAGCAGGAATTTGATTTGAGCACCACCGCCGGTAAGCTCGCTGATTTTTATGCACGTCGAGAGCGCAGCTTCGCGCCCAGCGGTGAGGCAGCTATCGAGAAGCAGCACGCACGCGGCAAGAACACCGCCCGCGAGCGCATCGATATGCTTCTGGACGAGGGTTCTTTCGTTGAGTTTGATGCCCTCGCCCGCCACCGCACCACCGCGTTCGGTATGGAGGCGAAGAAGCCTCTGGGTGACGGCCTGGTGTCCGGTTACGGTACCGTGGATGGCCGCCTGGTTGCTGTGTATTCGCAGGACTTCACCGTCTACGGTGGTTCCCTCTCGCAGGTGAACGGCGAGAAGATTGTGAAGGTGCAGAAGTTCGCTCTGAAGAACGGCTGCCCGGTTATCGGCATTAACGATGGTGGTGGCGCCCGCATTCAGGAGGGCGTGGCTTCCCTGGCGATGTTTGCTGACATTTTCCGCATGAACGTGCGTGCGTCCGGCGTGGTTCCGCAGATTTCTGTCATTATGGGCCCCTGCGCTGGCGGTGCCGCTTACTCCCCCGCTCTGACTGACTACATCATCATGGTGGATAAGACCTCGCACATGTTCATTACCGGCCCGGACGTCATTAAGACCGTGACCGGTGAGGATGTGGACATGGAGACCCTCGGTGGTGCGCGTCAGCACAACTCGGTGACCGGTACCAGCACCTACCTGGCTGAGGACGAGGAAGACGCTTTTGACTTTGTGCGTGAGCTTCTGGAGTTCTTGCCGTCGAACAACCTTGCCGAGCCCCTGCCCCTGGAGCACGACCAGGAGCCCGTGGTAACGGTAGACGATCTGGACCTGGACACCCTGATTCCGGATTCGGCGAACCAGCCTTACGATATGCGCGCGGTCATTGAGTCCGTGGTCGATGACGGCCACTTCCTGGAGATGCAGGCGCTGTACGCCCCGAACGTGATGATTGGTTACGCCCGCGTTGAGGGCCGCACGGTCGGCATTGTGGCGAACCAGCCGATGCAGTTCGCCGGCTGCCTGGACATTTCTGCATCCGAGAAGGCTGCCCGCTTCGTGCGCCATTGCGATGCGTTCAACATTCCGATTCTGACTTTTGTGGATGTTCCCGGCTTCCTACCCGGCACCGATCAGGAGTTCAACGGCATTATTCGCCGCGGCGCTAAGCTGCTCTACGCTTACGCGGAGGCGACCGTTCCGCTGGTTACCGTCATTACCCGTAAGGCATACGGCGGCGCGTACATTGTGATGGGCTCGAAGAAGCTGGGTGCCGATATTAACCTGGCGTGGCCCACCGCTCAGATTGGCGTGATGGGCGCTCAGGGTGCGGTGAATATTCTGTACCGTCGTGAGCTGGCTGCTCTGGCGGCTGAAGGTGGCGATGTTGAGGCTCGCCGCGCTGAGCTGATCACCAAGTATGAGGAAGAGCTGTTGAACCCGTACCAGGCTGCTGAGCTGGGTTACATTGACGAGGTTATTGCCCCGAGTGAGACTCGCGTGCGCATTATTTCTTCGCTGCGTGCCCTGCACGATAAGCGTGCGGCTACCCCGGCGAAGAAGCACGGCAACATCCCACTGTAGGCTTCCGCTGTGCCCACGCCGCTTGTGGCGCAGGCATCCCCAGGATTTTAGGTTTTCTAAGGAGGCGTGCCTTTGGCAGGCTACAACCCGCTGAGTTATTTCTCATTCGGTAAAAAGAAGGATAGTTCGGAGGTTGCTGAGAGCCCCGAGCAGCTTGAGCGTAGCTCCGCACGTTCTTCTGCGCACGCGGATACCGCATCCAGCGCCGCGAAGGATTCTGCTCAGTCTTCGGTAGATACTGACGCTGAACAGGAGCCGCTGCTGAAGGTGGTCAAGGGCTCCCCCACCCCGGAGGAGATTGCCGCGCTGACCGCCGTGGTGGCGATGATGCAGGCGAGCGCCGCGAAGCAGGAGCAGAACTCGCTGGTGGGTGCCGCTTCACGTATCCTGAACCGCGGTCAGCGCCTGGGTGTTTCGTTGCGTCCCGGCCCCGGTTCGTGGAGGCGCGCTCGCCCCATGTAATGCGGGTGGCTCTCATCTGACGGATAGATTCCCGTTACACCGGCTGGTGTGACGGGAATTTATTGTTTTGCCCCAAATTCAAGATTTATATTGCGTTATTCAATATCTAATACACTGATTCTTATGATTTCGTCACATTAGAGCCAATAAAGTCATGATGATATGTGCTGATGCTAGGATGTATATACCATCACAATAGTGTTAGTAAATTGGCAGGGACCATGGCAAAGATGCTGAATAAAAACCATAGGCCCCCACCGGATGTCTATATCGCGCTTCTGTTGCCGACGCTACGGCGCTTGTCGAAGACTGTGCCCCGCACCGCCGCCTATGTTAGCGAGCAGTTGCGGCAGCAGACTAAGGCGCTGGGGTCGAAGAAGAACCTACCGGCTCTTGAATCCACCGATTTTGCGGTGGCTGTGCGCACCACCTTGAAAATCTTGGTGGCACTTCGTTATGCCCAGCTGATGCCTCGTATAACCCCGTGGGAGAAGAGGAAGTACCTGCTCACTCCTCTGGGCGCCGAGCTAACCTGCACCCCGCATCTGCACGGTTCGGTGCCGCCGCGTGTGGTGAAGCAGGTGCAGGCGTTGTGCTCTCAGAGTTTGACGGCGAAAAGCGTGAAGAAGCTCAAGAAGCAGGCGAACGCGCTACTAGAGAATGCCGAGGAGGAGCATCGCCTCATTTTTGGCACTCCTGATACCGGCGTCCTTCATGCTCTGCCGCATTTCTCAGGCGCTGATCATGCTGATGCCGCCACCGCTGCTTATGAGGCAACCGGCGCGGCGCATCTTGCGCATGCTTTGAATTCTGCGGGTACTGCCGAGACCTGGCCTGCCGGTCAGTCTCCGCTGGATATTATTTTGCGTGCCAGCGATTCGCCGGTGATTCACGCTCAGGCTGAGTTCGCGGAGCATTTTACGCAGGATTTGATTCAGCATATTCACGCGGTGACGCCAGAATATTTTGAGCAGATTGTTGCCGATATTTTTACGGCTCTTGGTTTTAACACCGAGGTAACCGGCGGTGCTGATGATAAGGGTGTTGACGTTATTGCCCGCTATTCTGATGGCCTGGATTTCGCGCCGATTTATATTCAGGTGAAGCATTATTGCGGAACTATGAAGGTCACCCCCAACGAGATTCAGAAGCTTGCCGGTGCAGTGCTTCTGCACGGCGGCCTGCAGGGTGTTTTGGTGACCTGCGGTGCTTTTGCGCATCCGGTTCCCGAGTATTTGCAGGGTTTGCCCGGCGCTCGCAATATTGCGCTGGTTGATCGACACCAGTTGGTGGAGCTGATGATTCGTCACCGTGTGGGTGTTCTTGATGGTGAGGGCGAGTGCGGTTACCGCATTGACGAGGAGTATTTTGCCCGCGGCTTGGAGTAGCCGGGGTGTTTCTGGGGCGAGTTATTTCTCTCCGAATATCTCTGGCCTTCATGCATTTCCCACGTCATTTCACTTAATGTATTTTCACTTTTCCTTGAGGATATTTTTCACATATCGGCTGGTTTTAGAAATCTAGGTTATTTCTCGAACCAGCCGATACAATAATGAAGGTAATGCGTTATATATTCTTCGCATTATTTCACGAAGTGAATATACCCGTGACGGTCTAGACACTTCACCCCAATTTATAGCGTTCTTTTCTGAAGTGTTCGTCGTTGAAGACGGTGCGTAAGCGGGACGGGTTGAGAAAAAACTACCTACCCTGCTTCTCTTCGCTTCTCTTCACTGCGGGATTTCAAAGTGCCGGCCCAAAAATAAAGATGGTGCCGCTCACTTTCGTGATTATTTTCCCGTTCGCATGACTGCACTTTATGAAGAACGCCTGCACGATAAATAACACTAGATAAGGAGCCCGGCGTGGCTTTTGTGAATAAAACAATGCTCCATATCGATCATTCCGAATTGCACTCTTTGCAGCAGGAAACCTCGTGGGAGGCTCTACCCGAGGAAGCACGCACTCTCAGCGTTGCGGCGGCTTTCTCTCTGCTCCGCCATTTTGAGCGCGCGCAGGATCGTGGCGAGAAGGTTTTCTTCCCCGATATGTACACCCCGGTTGGCGTGGACCTGGGTTTCAACATGACTCAGCGTTTCATTGCGGTCGGTGACAATGTCCTCTTCCGTGAGGCACTCAATAAGCTGATTGCGGCGCTGGTCAATGCTGATTATCTTGAGGTGTCCCTCAGCCAGTTGCATCCGGGCAATCTGCACTACACTCTGAGCGAAGCGGGCCGCGAGCTTCTGGGCACCGCGAAGGAGCAGCAGGCGCAGGCTCTTCTGCCGGTTCTGCCTCTGCAGAGCGGCGTGTACCTGCACTATCTGAAGCAGTTCTACCCGGTTCTGCTCTCGCACATTACGGTGCGTGAGCTTCTGCCCATTGTCCTGAGCGTTACCCCGTCCTACCCTGCGGCGGCGCCCGTGAAGATTCGCGAGCTGGTGCTGCGTGAGTGCGGTTTTGTGCAGGGCTGGTACGGTCTGTCGTACCTGGAGCAGCGCATTGTTGAGCCGGTGATTGCTCAGGCGTTGAGCCTGCTGACCCGTGAGGGCTACCTGCGCACCAAGACCATTCACGAGCACACGGATTCTCCGCTGACGCTGTACTCGCTGTCGCCTTCGGCGAAGGATCTGGTGGCACGCCACGGGGAGACTGGCGTGCCCGCAAGCGAGCTGAGCTCCGTACTGGCGCTGGTGAAGGATGAGGGCGCCTCCATTACGGCTGAGGATATTGCCGCAACTGACGCTCTGCTGACTCATATGGGCGTTCTTCTGCTCGACACCCTCAACGACCACGGCGCCGATGTGGAGCTGAGCCTTCCGAGCCTGGAGCAGGTCTTTGACCGCGACGAGCGCATTCAGCAGGCGTCCTCGAACCCCTATTTTGTGCAGATTGACGCGCAGGATTACCTCTACGATGTGCTGATTGCCCACCACTACCTCTCCGAGCGTGAGACCGTCTACTCGCTGGGTCCTGCGTTTGCACCGGCTTTGGCGCAGATGGTTGAGCCGAGCGTTCAGAAGCTGGTGGCTTCGGCTCTGCTGGATCCTGCAGCGGTGGATGCTCTGCCGTACCCGCATCAGTTGCTGTACCCGATTCTGAAGCTCGTGGAGGAGAACCCGCGTATCTCCTACTACGACATCTACGATGAGTTGAAGCTCGCCCTGGATATCCCGTACCTGCAGGGTGAGATTGCTCCGCACCGTTATAAGCTGACCCCGCGTCTGCGTAACCGCTATTCGGTGGCGATGCACGTGCTGAAGGGCGAGCGCTACCTGAATGCTCTGCGTGAGGGTACCGGTCGTACTTCCCGCAAGAACCCGGAGCGTTACGAGCTGAGCGAGGCGGGTAAGGAGCTGCTCAAGCGATTCCCGGAGGGTGCTCCGGAGGCGGTGACCGCCCGCATGGCGCCGCTACCGCCGCAGTCGCTCAAGCACAAGCTGCCTCAGGATATTGCCGCTGAACTGCAGGCTCGTGAGGAGGCTCTTCAGGCTGCTAAGGAGGCGCGCGCGACGGAGCGTCAGGCTCGTCTGGCGGCCCGTGAGGGTCGTGAGCCGTTGGCTCCGGTGCCGGGTGCTTCTCCGGCGCTGTTGGCGCGTCCTGCCGGTTCGCCGGTGGCGGCTACTACCCAGGCTCCCGCTGAGGTTCCGGCGCCGGTCGCTGCGGCTACCGCCCAGCCTGCCGTGCCCGCTCCTGCTGTTTCTGCGCCCGCTGTTTCTACACCCGCCGCGGCTCCTGCCCAGCCGGTTGTTTCCGCTCCGGCTGTTTCGGCTGCTGAGTCCTCGACCGCGCTGCAGGTGGCTGCCGCGCAGGTGCGTGAGGCTCTGAAGCGTTACCGTCAGGTCTTCCGCCGCGAGGCGCTGGCTCCGGCGCTGGCTCAGGTGTCTGAGGAGCGTTTCCGCAGCATTGGTTTCGATCTGTTCCTGATGCGCGGCTACACGGTGGAGGCTCTGGAGGCTCAGGGCGTAGATGGTGTGGCAACTCCCGCCACCGGTGAAAAAGAACGCGCATTCTACGTGCGTACTCTGCGCCCGGTAGCGAACGGTGTGCTGTCCGCGAGCGTTCAGCCGCAGGATATTACCGCGTTCTTCCTGGCGATTCACGCCCGCGGCGGTCAGCTCGGCACCTTCATCACGAACGCGGCGTTCAGCGATGAGGCGTACGACGAGTTCATCCGCTGCTCGACCAAGTACCCGAACATTCTGGTGGATTTGGTGTCCGGCGATGAGCTGCAGGACCGCCTCATTGCGCACCGCCTCGGCGTGGTCGAGAGCGCAAACGGTCTGCTGGAGCTGAACGGTGAATACTTCGCCGGCTAAGTCACCAGCTAGCAGCTTTTAGCCCATCTTGGGTATGCCCCGGTTTTCTCTCTCCTGCACGTTCAGGTGGGAGAAAGCCGGGGCATTTTCGCGCCTGCGCCCCGGTGAGTTGTCCACAGGTGAGCCCTTTTCGTCGTGTTCGGTGCCGCTCAGCCCGTAATATTGCCGGTTTAAGCGAGCTAAATCACCGAAAATCGTGGTTGGAGGCACACCCCTGCGTTAGGATATGAACATGAGCACTTACCAGGAACTTCCCAGCATCTACCGATTGAAGCGCTCGCTGACCGACGTCGATCAGATTGCTAACGAATACTTTGAAAAGGTCCTCGACCTGAACCCCGTCCATGCAACCGAGCTTGGTCGTAAGGGCGTAGAGACCCTGTACCCCGATTACTCGCCCGCCGGCGAGAAGGCTTTTGCGCGCCTTGCGAAGAAGACTTTGAAGAAGGTCGATAACGTCCTGCCTATTGATGACGTTGACCTGGTCACCCTGGATGCTCTGCAGGAGCGTCTGAGCCTGTACCGCAAGCAGTACAAGGCTGGTTTTGGCGGCTGGCAGCTGAACAATATTGCGTCCGTCCCGCAGGAAGTGCGCTCGGTCTTCGACCTGATGAAGCGCAACACCCAGCAGGATTGGGAGCATATTGTTGGGCGTATGCACCGCGTCACCGAGGCACTGGAGGGATACATCCAGACTCTTGAGGCGGCTCGTGAAGAGGGTAAGGTTGCCCCGCGCCGCCAGGTGGATATTGTCATTGAGCAGACCGCCGCGTACTACGCTCCCGGTGGTTTCTTTGATGATTTGGCGGCTGAGGTCGCCGAGGCTGTCCCCGCCCTGAAGGATGAGGCTGCCGCCGGTGCCGAGGCTGCGAAGGAAGGCTACCGCCGCCTCAACAGCTACCTGGTGGAGAAGCTGCAGCCGGTCGCTCCCTCCCGCGACGCTGTGGGCCGTAAGGCGTACAGCCTGCACTCCCGTTCGTTCCTGGGCACCACCATTGACCTGGACGAGACCTACGCCTGGGGCGTGAAGGAGCTGGAGAGCATTATTGCTCGTCAGCGTGAGGTTGCCGAGGAGATTGAGCCGGGCGCAAGCATTGAGCGTGCGAAGCAGCTGCTCGATGAGGATCCGGCACGTCAGCTGCACGGCACCGATGAGCTGAAGGCGTGGATGCAGAAGCTCGCCGACGCCGCGGTGGAGAACCTGGCGGATACTCACTTTGAAATTGGCGGCCCCATGCGCCGCATTGAGTGTTGCATTGCGCCCACGAACGAGGGTGGTATTTACTACACCGGCCCCTCCCCCGATTTCTCGCGTCCGGGCCGCATGTGGTGGTCGGTTCCCGAGGGTGAGGACACGTTCACTACCTGGCGTGAAACCTCCACCGTGTACCACGAGGGTGTTCCGGGCCACCACCTGCAGATTGCTATCGCCACGGCTCTGAAGGGCACCATGAACTCCTGGCGCACGAACATGCTGTGGGTTTCCGGTCACGGTGAGGGCTGGGCGCTGTACGCCGAGCGCCTCATGGAGGAACTGGGCTACCTGAAGGATCCGGGTGACCGCATGGGTATGCTGAACGCTCAGCGTATGCGCGCCGCCCGCGTGGTCTTCGATATTGGTGTTCACTGCGAGATGCCGATTCCCGCCGAGTGGGCTGAGCAGTTGGGCGTTGAGCCGGGCACCATCTGGACTTCTGAGCTGGGTTACGAGTTCTTGAAGCTGAACCTGGACGAGTCCGAGGGCCACTTGCGTTTCGAGTTCCTGCGTTACCTGGGTTGGCCGGGTCAGGCTCCGAGCTACAAGATTGGTGAGCGCCTCTGGCTGGAGTTGCGCGATCAGGCTCTGCGCCGCGGCGATGACATGCGTGCGTTCCACACGCGTGCGCTTCTGCTCGGTTCGGTGGGCCTGGATACTCTGCGTCGCGCCCTGACCGATGAGATGATGCTTCCTCTGGATACTGAGGATGACGACGATGAGGACGATGACGAGTAGCCTCTAGTCTGTTCGCTCCTCGTTGAGTGGTTTTCTAGAGTCTCTGATTAGGAGCTCTAGGGATGAAGCCCCCGCTTCAGCTTTGGCTGAGGCGGGGGCTTCGTCTTTTCGTGCGAGGTTTATCTATCGGGATTCCGGGCTATCCGAAGTTTGCGGTGCCGGGGTCGGTGGTGCCGAATCCCATGCCGGTGGAGTCGTTCAGATCCACCAGATGCGGGGCGAAGCGGCACCAGTAGTCGGTGAGCGCGCCGTTCGATTCGCGGATGCCCACGCCTACGGTGCGTCCGTCGACCACCCACACGCCGAGGATGGGGTGGCTGACCGGGTTGATAATGCCTTCGTAGCGCGGTGCCGGGATGTACTCCTGGTAGATGAATTCGCTTTCGGGGGCGTTGGCGAAGAAGTCGTCGTCTTCGGGCTTGATGAAGACGTCGTAGTCGGGGGCGTAGATTTCTACGCCGTCGCCTTCGCGTCCGAAGATGGGTTTGCGAACCCAGTTGCGCATGCCGCCGCGGTGGCCCGCGTAGGTGGGTACGAGGTTCGGGTGGCCGGGGTACTTATCCCAGAGCGCGGCAAGCAGCAGCTTATTGGAGAGGAACATCTTCCACGCCGGCTCAATCCAGCGCTGCATGGAGTCATGGTAGGCGAAGAGGAGCTTGTCGTAGCCTGCTTCGCTGTCGGTGACCAGGTCTTCCCAGGGGTAGAGCTTGAAGAGGTTGGTGATGGCGCGTCCGTAGGCGTCTTCCCAGCTCTTGGTGTCCTCGTTGAAGATGACTTCGTCGATGGGAATCATGTGGGTTTTGATGCCCGCCTGCTGCGCCGAGTAGGCGATGAGCCAGAGGTTGTTGTAGTCCTCGTTGTTCTCGTCAATCTCGGGGCTCACGTGCGCCAGGTGCAGTACGGGCTGCACGCCAGCGGCAATTTCGGCTGCGAAGATGTGGCGCCAACGGTTGGTGAAGGCTTCGCCGATTTCACCCCAGTGGGCGTAGCCGCGGGTATCGAGGCGTTGGTCTTTCGCCCAGGTTTTCTGGCTGACTGCCGCCTCCACGATGCCGGTGGGGGTGTCTGCATTGTATTCGAGCAGCTTCATCGGGTCGCCGGGCACCCCCGAGTAGGTGAAGTCGAAGCGGCCGTAGAAGTCGGCGTCGCGGCGGTTCCAGGATTCAACCGCGAGGTTGAACGCCGCCTGGGGCAACCCGAGGGTACCAAACGCACCGGAGGCAATGTACTCGACGGTTTCCAGGCACATGCGGTGCATTTCTTCCGCCTGGGCGCGCACAGAGTCCATTTCTTGCGGGCTGAAAATGTAGGCGGCGTATTCGTTCCAATAGTGGTCGGTGTCGTGGGGGCCGTCCACGCTGTAGGTGAGGCCTTCCTCAATGATGACGTTCTCCCAGTCGGGTCGGCCGACGGGAAATTCTTCACGGCGCATGAGGGGCTAGGCTCCTTCGAAGTAGTGATTGGAAAATAGTGAGGAAAATGCGGGCGGGACCGTTCAGTCCCTGCCCGCATTTAGTGTGATGGCTTATGGCTTAGCCGCCGGAGGTACCGCCACCGGACTTGGAGCCGCCACCGAAACCGCCCTTGCTGCCTGACTTCGAGGAAGAGCCAGACTTGGACGAGGAACCCGACTTAGACGAGGAACCGGACTTCGAGGACGAACCCGACTTAGAAGTGTTCGACTTGCTGTACGTTCCGGTGCTACCGCTATTGCTGGTGCCCTGCTTACCGCTGGAGACCGAGCCGGTGGTCTTATTACGCACCGAAGAGGTCTTACCGGAGTTATTGGTGCTGGTCACCTTACCCGAGGAGACGGTGGAGGACTTCTTCGCACTACGGTAGGAGTCTTCGAAACTACCGCCCTTGGAGGACACGCCGCTGTAGACGGTGCCGTTGCTGGGGCGAGTGGTGCTGCCTCCGGAGAGCTTGGTACCCACACCGGGAACCGTGGGGGTGCCGGTGGAATTCGCGGCGCTTTGGCGACCCAGGTAGTACCAGAGGAACGCATTCGACGTGTTGTGGGTGGTGGTCGAGCCAGAAGTGCCCGACGACCCAGAAGAGCCCGAGGAGCTGGAGGAACCCGACGAGTTCGAGGAGCCCGAGGAATCGCTGCTGGATGAGTCGGTCGGCTCCTGAACGCCTGCCTTCTCACATTCGCTATCTTCCACGCGCAGGCCGGTCTTCGCGTCCTGGCAGACGCGGGCGTACTCTTCGCCCTGCGACAGGAACGCGTTCTCTTCCTGGTGCATGGAGTTGTAGGCGAAGATGCCACCGCCAACCAGCAGCACGCCAGCGCCCGCTACGGCAATCATCTTGGCGATGCCGGGGCGGGTCGCGCCCAGGTTCAGGGTCTGCTGGGCAGAGGTCTGTGCGGCGCGGGTAGCAAAGTTGGCGACTGCTTCCATGCGGTTGCCGGGCTTCTTCGGGCCGTTGGGGGTGGTGGTTCCGCCGGGGTATTGGGGAGCAGAACTCATGCATCTCTCCTTGAAAGGTGGTGCGTGGCGTATTGCTCAACGCGTACATGAAGCTGAGTGGGTACAGCATCATCCGGCGACTTTCGCCGGACTATCGGTGTGATTCCAGCATATCAAGCTCTAGCTTTCGGCTTATTAGCTGACGGCAAAATCTCAGCAAGCTTCCCCGCATGTTGCGCAGTTGTTTCCTTTCTGTTTGCTTTTGCGGCAATTCCTAATTAACTATCAGCCGATTTAACCGCCTATGTGGGGGGCTGCTGGCGGCACTGGTGGCGGCGTTGCTGGTTGGGCTACTCTGCTGGTTGGGCAGCGGGGTTGGGCAGCGGGGTTGGGCTGTGTTGCTGGTTGGGCTGCGGGATGTACAGCCGAAAGGTGCCGCCGGAAGGTCACGATTCGTCACATCTGCCCTGCCCTGCGCCTGGTTGAAACACTTCTTCACACAAACTCGCGCCCGAGTGCACAAAAGTTTTAGAGTATGCCACATGTCTACACCGCATGCATCATCTCGTTCACGTCTGCCCAAGTGGGCTACTTCTTTTGGCAACCAAATCATTGCCTCCCTCATTCTGGGTATTGTTCTCGGCGCGCTCGCCCTCGCATTGGGCGGGGACGCGAAGAGCAACCCCAACTGGCTCATGGTGACCTTAGATACCATCGGCTCCTCCTACGTCACCCTGCTGAAGGCGGCTGTTGTTCCGCTGATTTTCACCGCCGTGGTCGCCTCCATCTCTAACCTGTCGCAGGTAACTAACGCGGCGCGTCTGGCGGTTAACACGCTCATCTGGTTTGCGATTACCGCGTTCTTCGCGGTGCTCATCGGTATTGCGATGGGCCTGATTGTTCAGCCGGGCGTGGGTGCGCAGGTGCAGGGTAAGGCGTACACCGGCTCGACCGGTTCGTGGACCGCGTTCCTGACCGGTCTGATTCCGGTGAACTTCCTGGGTCTGGGTGTCAGCGCTAAGTCCGGCGATTCCGGCATTACCGCCTCGGCATCCTTCAACGTGCTGCAGATCCTGGTCATTTCCGGCGCAGTCGGTATTGCCGCGCTGAAGGTCGGTGAGGCAGCCAAGCCGTTCATTGACGTAGTCAAGAGCGCTCTGGCGATTATTCAGAAGATTCTGTGGTGGATTATTCGCCTGGCACCGCTGGGTACCGTGGGTCTAATCGCTAAGGCAGTGTTCGCCTACGGTTGGGCGTCGATGGGTTCGCTGGTCGCGTTCGTCATCGCGCTCTACATTGGCCTGCTGCTGGTCTTCCTCGTGGTCTACCCGATTATTGTTCGCGCGAATGGTCTGTCGGTCCGCCAGTACTTCTCTGGCGTGTGGCCGGCGCTCCAGCTGGGCTTCGTGTCCCGCTCTTCGATGGGTTCGATGCCGATGACCCAGACCGTTGCAGAACGTAACCTGGGTGTTCCCCGCGCCTACGCGTCCTTTGCCGTTCCGCTGGGTGCAACCACTAAGATGGACGGCTGCGCTTCGGTTTACCCGGCTCTTGCCGCAATCTTTGTAGCTCAGTTCTACGGTATTCAGCTGGACTTCACCCAGTACCTGCTGATTGTGATGGTGTCCGTGCTCGGTTCGGCAGCGACCGCCGGTACGACCGGCGCTATCGTGATGCTGACCCTGACCCTTTCCACTCTGGGTCTGCCGCTGGACGGTGTGGGTCTGCTCCTGGCGATTGACCCGATCGTTGATATGGGCCGTACCGCTCTGAACGTTGCCGGTCAAGCTCTGGTTCCCGCGATTGTGGCTCGCCGCGAGGGCATCCTGGATGAGGAGCTTTACAACGCTCCCCGTTCGGAGGGCGGCTTCGTGGCTCAGGAATTCTACGATGAGCGCATCGCCGGTGAGGCGCAGCGTCTGCACGAGGTGGAGGAGACGGCACGCCGCTAATCTGGCAAGCTAATCTGGCGAAGGCTCACGCACACGGCGCTAGGCGGTACTGCTTAGCGCCGTGCAGCTTCTCTCTCTCCCCCCCCCATGCCCCCAGCATGGGCGAAGTATATTTGTCAAACGTCATAAAAACGTCACGATTGATTCTTCTTTTCTTTAATTCTTGAGAAGAGTTATGATTTTGAACGGCGTGTTCCATCTCCTACGTGGTTGAGGGGGATGGGACACGCTCTTTTTTATGCCCGCCGGTTTTATGCCTTTCGAGCTCGATGCTCCGCCCCCAGGTTACGCCCCCCAGATTAGGCCAAGGACCCGTGTTCAACGCTGACGCACCGGCGGAGGCTTCCACCCAGTGACCCTCAATCTGCACCCCAGAGTAAAACCCGAAAGTAAAACTCTCCGGCAACGCTTAAAATAGAACCCATGACTACCAGCGCTTCATCGACCCGACTGATTCTTGCCTCCGCCTCCCCGGCTCGCCGCAAGCTCCTGGAGGACTCCCGCATCGCGTTCACGGTGCGCGTCTCCTCCGTAGATGAGGACGCCGCGCTCGCTACCGCCAACGAACAGGCGCGAGCGCAGGGACGTGCGGGACTCACCCCGGCTGAAACCGCCTCCCTGCTGGCGCAGTTGAAGGCGCAGGCAGTTGCCGCTGAACTTGCCGCCGAGGGTGTGCGCGATGCGCTGGTTCTGGGATGCGATTCGGTCTTCGAGTTTGAGGGAGTCGCCTACGGCAAGCCCCACACGGCGGAGGCGGCACGCGAGCGCATCAGTGCGATGAGCGGCAACTACGGCGTACTGCATACCGGTCACGCGCTCGTGGATTTACGCGGTATTGAGCCGGGCGCCGCACTGCCTGTTGCTTCCGACCTGCCTACCGTTTCCGAACTGCGCAGCGCCACCGTCCACTTTGATGAGCTCAGCCCCGAAGAAATCGAGGCGTACATTGCTACCGGTGAGCCGCTCTGGGTGGCGGGATCCTTCACCCTGGACGGTTACGGTTCGGCGTTTATTCGCGGTATTGAGGGTGAGTTCCACACGGTGGTGGGCCTGTCCATCCACGCACTACGCGATATGCTGCGCCGCCGCGAAGTAGCGGTGACCGAGTTGTGGCTACCGCCCGAGGAAGAGAATTAGAACCAACCCACAGTATAAATCTGTCTCAAAGCGCGCCCTGAAATACACATTGTTGAACACCAATCGATAAGATAGAACAGTATGATGCGCGTTATATTCGCCAATCCTGCCGATGTATCCTTGGAGCAGGAGATTAAAGGAGAGCTTTAAGTGACTCAGCACCAGGCAGAAGCCGCCAAGAAATTTACTGCAGTCCCCGGCCGTCACACCGGCCCGGTCAGCAAGATTCTGATCGCTAACCGCGGTGAAATTGCTGTCCGCGTGATTCGCGCAGCCCGCGATGAGGGTCTGCAGACCGTCGCCGTCTACGCTGACCCGGACCGCGACGCCCAGCACGTGAAGCTTGCCGATGAAGCCTACGCTCTCGGCGGTGCCACTGCGGCGCAGTCCTACCTGGTGATGGATAAGCTCATTGAGATTGCTATCCGCTCCGGCGCTGACGCCGTGCACCCCGGTTACGGTTTCCTGTCTGAGAACGCGCAGTTCGCTCAGAAGTGCATCGACGCGGGTCTGACCTGGATTGGCCCCTCCCCCGAGTCCATTACCCAGCTGGGCGATAAGGTGGCGGCACGCCACATCGCGCAGAAGGTGGGCGCTCCCCTGGTGCCCGGCACCAAGGATCCGGTCAAGTCCGCCGATGAGGTTGTTGCCTTCGCGGATGAGCACGGTCTGCCCATTGCGGTGAAGGCCGCATTCGGTGGTGGTGGCCGCGGCATTAAGGTTGCCCGTGACCGCGAGAGCATCGTCGAGATGTACGAGTCCGCTGTTCGCGAGGCTACCGCGGCGTTCGGTCGCGGCGAGTGCTTCATCGAGCGTTTCTTGGATTCGCCCCGCCACGTTGAGACCCAGTGCCTGGCGGATGCGCACGGCAACGTTGTGGTGGTTTCCACCCGTGACTGCTCCCTGCAGCGCCGCAACCAGAAGCTCATTGAGGAGGCACCTGCCCCCTACCTGAGCGATGAGCAGAACGAGCGCCTGTATGAGGCGTCCCGCGCGATTCTGCGCGAGGCTGGCTACCAGGGTGCCGGCACCTGTGAGTTCCTGGTCGGCACCGACGGCACCATTTCCTTCCTTGAGGTCAACACTCGTCTGCAGGTGGAGCACCCCGTCTCCGAGGAGATTTCGGGTATTGACCTGGTACGTGAGCAGTTCCGTATTGCCCGCGGCGAGAAGATTGAGGAGAAGGACCCGGTTCTGCGTGGTCACTCCTTCGAGTTCCGTATTAACGGTGAGGATGCGGGCCGTTCCTTCATGCCCGCCCCCGGCACCATCGAGAAGCTGACCGTGCCCACCGGCCCCGGTGTTCGATGGGATTCTGGCTTCGTGGCTGGCGACGTTATCGGCGGCAACTTCGACTCCATGCTGGCTAAGCTCATTGTTACCGGCGCAGATCGTGAGCAGGCTCTGCAGCGTGCCCGCCGTGCCCTGGCTGAGCTGACCATTGAGGGTATGCCCACCGTCATCCCGTTCCACCGCGTCGTGCTGGATGATCCCGCCTTCGCGCCGGCTGAGGGCGGCGAGTTCAAGGTGCACACCCGCTGGATTGAGACCGAGTTCAACAACACCATCCCCATGTACTCCGGCGCGCCCGGTAGCGTGGACTCCGATGAGGACGAGCGCACCACCGTGGTCGTTGAGGTCAACGGCAAGCGTATGGAGGTGTCCCTGCCCGATCTGGGCGGTGGTGCTAAGCCTGCCGCTAAGCCCGCATCCAAGACCCGCAAGTCCCGTTCGGCACGTAGCGCGGCAAAGGGTGGCGGCGACGAGCTGACCAGCCCCATGCAGGGCACCATCGTGAAGGTTGCCGCATCTGACGGAGACACCGTCGCTGAGGGCGACCTGATTCTGGTGCTGGAGGCGATGAAGATGGAGCAGCCCATTACCGCGCATAAGGCGGGTAAGGTTTCGGATCTGTCCGCTAAGGCCGGCGATACCGTCACCTCCGGTGCGGTGCTGGCGACCATTAAGTAACGCTTCGCCTCGATACTGAGGTCTCGATACCGCGGTCTCGCGACTGCGAGCGCCATAGGCTATACGAATCCCCCGGGAGGGCATGAGGTAATGTCTCATCTCTTTCCGGGGGATTTTCTATGTCCGCTCTTGCCTGTTTAAGTGGGATTTACGCCGCTAACCCTTGTGTTCGCGTCCAGATAGTGGCTGTATTTGTTTGGGTTTTTCTGAACAGAGTTATAATGTTGCACTTTAGAGGAGCCTTTCAGAATCCGACGCCTGCCGCACCCCACCCGGTGCGGTCACGGCACCCAGTACGCGCCTACGGCACACCCGCCTCCCGCGCTGACCGGCAACGGAACACCTACCTCAGGCTCCACCTGTACACACAGTTCACCATTTCGGGAGTTTTCCTTATGAGCACCTCTGCACCCGACACGAAAGTGTCTGCTGCATCGGTGAAGAATACGACTCCTCGCAGTCGAGTTATTCTCGCCTCGCTCGTTGGTACCACCATCGAGTTCTACGATTTCTACATTTACGCCACCGCAGCAGTGGCGGTGTTCCCTGTGCTGTTCTTCCCCGCGAAGGACGCAACCACCGAGCTTCTGGCTTCCTTCGCTACCTTCGGCGTCGCATTCATCGCGCGCCCCCTCGGTTCCGTGATCTTCGGCCACTTCGGCGACAAGATCGGTCGTAAGGCTACCCTCGTCGGTGCACTGCTCACCATGGGTCTGGCAACCTTCATCATCGGTCTGCTGCCCACCTATCACCAGATTGGTCTGTGGGCACCGACCATGCTGACCATTATGCGTTTCTGCCAGGGCTTGGGCCTGGGCGGCGAATGGTCCGGTGCGGCGCTGCTCGCGAGCGAATACGCTGAGGATGGCAAGCGCGCCCGCGCCGCGATGTGGCCTCAGCTGGGTGCACCCATCGGCTTCGTGCTTGCGAACGGCTTCATGCTGTTGCTGACCAGCTGGATTACCTTCAACTCCGCAACCGACGCGAAGAACCTCGAGCACCCCTTCCTCATTTGGGGTTGGCGTATTCCGTTCCTGCTGTCCATCGTGATGGTCGCCGTTGGTCTGTACGTGCGTTTCAAGCTGGAGGAGACCCCCGTCTTCGCCAAGGCTGCCGCTAACAACGAGAAGGTGAAGACCCCGCTCGTTGAGGCGTTCAAGGTCGCTTGGTGGCCCATGATTCAGGGCACCTTCATCATGGTTGCCTGCTATGTGCTGTTCTACCTGATGACCGCTTGGGTCCTCTCCTACGGTATCGGCAAGGCGGATAAGGGCGGCCTGGCTATCCCCTACCGCGAGTTCCTGATCATTCAGCTGATCTCCATTACTGGCTTCGCGATCTTCATCCCGATCTCGGGTTGGCTAGCTGATAAGTACGGCCGCCGCACCCAGCAGCTGTGGACCACCATCGCGATGGCTGTCTTCGGTCTGTCCTTCGGTCTGTTCATCTCCCCCTCCGTTGTTGGTACCGGCGCGAACGCAAACGCCGCTGTGGTTACCCTCTTCATCTTTATCGGTATGTGCCTGATGGGTCTGTCCTTCGGTTCCATGTCCGCATACCTGCCGGAGCTGTACCCCACCAACGTGCGTTACACCGCCAGCGGTATCGCCTACAACGTGGCGTCCATCCTCGGTGCGGCGCTGACCCCGTTCGTGGCTGTGTGGCTGAACACCTCCTACGGTGTGGCTGCAGTGGGCGGCTACCTGGCATTCGCCTCGATCCTGAGTGTTGTCTTCATTCTGCTCACTCACGAAACCCGTGACGTGGACATGAACGCTGTCAGCACCACGAAGTAAAACTTCGCAGGGGCTAAGGCGTCTCTACAGCAAAGCGGTGGGGGTCGCCTCCTGAATCTAAGGAATTCAGGAGGCGACCCCCACCGCTTTTGTGCGTTTCAGAGATACCGGCTCTCTACAAGCCCAGGGTATCTATACGCGGCTTACAGGCCGCGAGTGTGCAGCTTGCGCGCAGCCTCAGCAATCGAGCCAGAGAGCGAGGGGTAAACCGTGAAGGTGTCCGCCAGGTCGTCCACCGCGAGCTTCTTCTCCACCGCCAGAGCAATGGGGTAAATCAGCTCGGAAGCACGCTGACCAACCACCACACCACCGATGACGGTGCCGGAGTGGCGGCGAGCAAAAATCTTCACGAAGCCGTCGCGCATCGCCATCATCTTCGCACGCGGGTTCGTGCTCAGCTGCAGGGTCACCGCGTCGCCACGGTAGGCGCCCTCGGCAAGGTCCTTCTCGCTCACGCCCACGGTCGCAATCTCCGGGGAGGTGAAGATGTTCGCCGCGACCTTATCGGTACGCAACGGACGCACCGCATCACCAAGGATGTGCGCCATAGCGATACGACCCTGCATCGCGGCCACGGAAGCCAGCGGGTACACGCCCGTGCAGTCACCGGCGGCGTAAATGCTGTTCACGCTCGTGCGGGACACACCGTCCACCTTAATGTGACCGCTCGGGGTCTGCTCCACACCGGCTGCTTCCAGACCCAAATCTTCAGTGTTCGGAATCGAACCAATAGCCACCAGGCAGTGAGTGCCGGACACCTTACGACCATCCGACAGGGTCACGATGACGCCGGCGCCATCCTCGGTGCGCTCAACAGCAACCGCACGGGAACGCGGCATCACTCGCACGCCGCGACGCTCGAAGACGTCCTCCAGCACGCGAGCTGCGTCCTCATCCTCACCGGGAAGCACACGGTCACGCGAAGACACCAGGGTCACCTTAGAACCCAGACCGTTATACGCCGAAGCGAACTCGGCACCGGTCACACCCGAACCAATCACAATCAGTTCCTCGGGAACCTCGGAGAGGTTGTACAGCTGAGTCCAGGTCAGGATGCGTTCGCCGTCAGGCATACCGGTCGCCATTTCACGCGGATGCGTACCCACCGACAACAGCACAAAGTCCGCGTGCAGGGGGTAGACCAGACCCGCCTCATCAGTCACCTGCACGGTGTGGCGGTCCAGGAGCTTACCGGTACCGTGAATAATCTTCACACCAGCAGAGGCCAGGGCACGCTTAATGTCGGCAGACTGCTGCTGGGCCAGGTCGCGGACTCGGCGGTTCACGCGGTCCATATCAACACGAAGCTGCGGCGCCTTACCCTTCGTGTTTTCAATGCCCAAGCTACCCGCCTCGGAGAAGCGGGTCATCATATCCGCCGTAGCGATCAGCGTCTTAGAGGGCACAACGTCAGTCAGAACGGCGGCGCCACCAATGGCGTTGCGTTCGATCAAAGTCACGTCCGCGTTGGATGCGGCAGCCACCATCGCTGCCTCATAGCCGCCGGGGCCACCACCAATAATTACAATTCGCTGAGATGCGTAGTTCACCTTTGAAGTCATGCCTTAATTGTGAGCTATGCCGCCCCTACGGGGCAAACGCACTCGCCGTGCAGATATGCCATATTGTGGCAACCTGCACGGCGAGCATCTTCATGGTTCGGCATCATGGTTCGGCCGCCCGATATGACAGGGCGACACCTACCCCTGTAGGTCTCTACTCCTCGAGAGCCTGCGGCTTCTCGGCATAAATCGAGTTGATGAACTTCTCAGCCCACTGCAGCATCGCGCCGTCCACCAGGTCCTTGCCGCCCACCGGCATGGTCTTCGGGCGCGGAACCAGCGTCAGCCAGGTGTCCATACCCTTCGGCTGGGCGTGCGTGGAGCCAGGGTACACGCGCTTCAGGCGCATCTGGCGGGACTCCGGCAGCGGCGTAGCGGTTACCACGCGAACCTTCGGACCCAACACCACCAGCTCATGAATACCGGCGGCACGGGCGTGCATACGCACCGTCGCCACGGCAAGCAGGTTCTCGACCGCCTCCGGCAACTCGCCGTAACGGTCAACCAGTTCCTCGCGTGCCTCCGCAATCTTCTCTTCGGTATCGGCGGCGGCAATCTGACGGTATGCCTGCAGGCGCAGACGCTCCGAGTCAATGTAGGTGTGCGGAATATGCGCGTTGACGGGCAGGTCAATCTTCGTTTCGACCTCGCGTTCTTCCTTCTCGCCGCGGTAGTTCGCCACCGCCTCGCCCACCAGACGCAGGTACAGGTCAAAACCGACACCGGCAATATGGCCGGACTGTTCGCCACCGAGCAGGTTGCCGGCACCGCGAATCTCCAGATCCTTCATCGCAAGCTGCAGGCCCGCACCCAGCTCGTTATGGGTCGCCACCGCCTTCAGACGCTCATGCGCAATCTCGCCGAGAGTCTTATCCACAGGGTACAGGAAGTAGGCGTAGGCGCGCTCGCGGCCACGACCCACACGTCCACGCAGCTGATGCAACTGGCTCAGACCGTAGTTCTGGGCGTGGTCGACAATGAGGGTGTTCGCGTTCGAAATATCCAGGCCGGTCTCCACGATGGTGGTGCACACCAGCACGTCAAAGCGGCGCTCCCAGAAGTCCACAATAATCTGCTCCAGGCGCGATTCACTCATGCGGCCGTGGGCGGTGGCGATGCGCGCCTCCGGCACGAGCTTGCCGATTTCCGCAGCAACATCGTCGATGTCAGCCACGCGGTTGTGCACGAAAAACACCTGCCCTTCACGCATGAGCTCGCGGCGGATTGCGGCGGTAATCTGGCTGTCGGTTCGCGGACCCACGAAGGTCAGCACAGGGTGGCGTTCCTCCGGCGCAGTCGCCAAGGTGGAGGTCTCACGAATACCGGTTAGCGACATTTCCAGGGTGCGCGGAATCGGGGTTGCGCTCATGGCCAGCACGTCCACGTTGGTGCGCATCTGCTTGAGCTTTTCCTTGTGCTCCACGCCAAAGCGTTGTTCCTCGTCAATAATGACCAGGCCCAGGTCCTTGAACACCACGCTGTCCGAGAGGATGCGGTGCGTACCAATCACCACATCCACCGCGCCGGATGCGATTTCTTCGGTAATCTGGCGGGTTTCCTTCGCCTTCTGGAAGCGGGATAGCACGCGAATCTTCACGGGGAATCCCGAGAAGCGCTCGCTAAACGTCTCGTAGTGCTGTTGCGCGAGCAGGGTCGTGGGTACGAGCACGGCAACCTGTTTGCCGTCCTGTACCGCCTTGAATGCGGCACGTACAGCGACCTCGGTTTTGCCGAAGCCCACATCGCCGGAGATGAGGCGGTCCATGGGGATTTCTTTCTCCATGTCCTCCTTCACCTCGTGGATGGCGGTGAGCTGGTCGGGAGTCTCGTTGTAGGGGAAGGATTCTTCCAGCTCTCGTTGCCAGGGGGTGTCTGGGGCGAAGGCGTGACCGCGCGATGCCTGGCGTGCCGAATAGAGTTTCACCAGGTCGGCGGCGATTTCCTTGACTGCCTTGCGAGCGCGGGACTTGGTCTTAGCCCAGTCGCTGCCGCCCATCTTGGACAGGCTCGGGTTCTCGCCACCCACGTAATTGGAGATGAGGTCCAGCTGGTCGGAGGGCACGAAGAGGCGGTCGGGTGCGCCGCCGCGCTTGGCGGGGGCGTACTCGATGACCAGGTATTCCTTCATGGGCTGCACGCCGTTGACCGGGGATGCACCAGCCACCGGGCGGGAGGTCATCTCGACGAACCTGCCGATGCCGTGGCGTTCGTGTACCACGTAGTCGCCGGGGTTCAGCGCGAGCGGGTCGACGGCGTTGCGGCGGCGGCGTGTCTTGAATTTTTGTCCGGCGGCGCCTCGGGGTGCGTAGGTTCCGCGGCGGCCGAGCAGTTCGGCTTCGGTGAAGACGGCGAGCTTCGCCTCCTCAACGAGGATGCCTGCGGAGGCGGGCGCCTCGCACACCTCGACGATGCCGTGTTCGAGTTTGCCAGCGGGGTCGGCTTCGAGGCTGGTTCGGCGGGCTGCGGGTACGGCGGGTGCCCCTTCGCCGGAGTGGAAGAGGTCGATGAGTCGGTCAGTGGAGCCGCGGCCGTTGGTGAGGGCGAGGACGGTCCACTGTTGACGGATGAGGTCGCCGACCTGGCTGAGCATGCGTTCGACGGAACCGTTGAATGCGGTTGCGGGGGTGGCGTTGACGGTGTAGGTGTCGATTCCGTCTTCGATGGCGTCGGCAATGTTCTGGTTCTGGAGCGCCCCGGCGGCGTCTTCGAGTAGGTCTGCGTCGGTGACGAGTTCGGTGATTTCCCACCAGCTGAGCTTGGCTTCGAGTGCCTGTGCGGTGGTTTGGTCGATGGTGCGGAATCCACTGTCGCTCATGCGGAGCTGGCCGAGGTCGATGGGTGCTACTGCGTCGGCTTCTGCAGAGGTGTCCCATGCTGCGGCGAGGAATTCTTCGTTGGTGGCGACGAGGTCTTCGGCGCGGGCGCGCACGCGCTCGGGTTCGACGTTAATGATCATGGACCCTGCCGGCAGCAGCTCGGTGAGGGTGTTCATGGATTCGATGAGCAGCGGGGTGAGCGATTCCATGCCTTCGACGTAGATTCCGCCGGCAATCTTCTCAAGCATGGCTGCGGCTGCCGGGTAGTCGGCTTTCAGTCGTGCGGCGCGGCTCATGACCTCGGGGGTGATGAGCAGTTCGCGGCAGGGCAACAGGGTGAGTTCGGTAAGCTCTTCTCCCCCACTGAGGGTGCGCTGGTCGGCGACGGAGAAGTGGCGCATTTCGTCGAGTTCGTCGCCGAAGAATTCGAGGCGGACGGGGGTAGTTGCGGTGGGCGGGAAGACGTCGATAATGCCGCCTCGTACGGCGTATTCGCCGCGCTTGGCAACCAGGTCTACGCGGGAGTATGCGGCATCGTTGAGGCCTCGTACTACGTCTTTGAAGGGGTATTCTTCGCCGCGAACCAGGTGTACGGGTTCAAGTTTTTCGATGCCGGTGACGATGGGCTGGATGACGGCGCGTACGGGTGCGATAACGACTTGGGGGCGTTTAGCCGCGTCCCCGGTCATGGCGCGCAGTACCTGCAGGCGGCGGCCTACGGTGTCGGAGCGCGGTGAGAGGCGTTCGTGGGGCAGGGTTTCCCAGGCGGGGAAGAGTGCAATGTCGGCGGCGGGCAGGTAGGAGCGCAGGGCTGCGGCGAGGTCTTCTGCTTGGCGGTCGGTGGGGGCGATGATGAGGCTGAGCGCTTCGGGGGTGGTTGCGCGTACGGCGGCGGAGATGTCAGCAATGAGCGCGGCGTGTGTTCCTCCGACGGCACCGATGAGGGTGCGTGCGCTACGTTCGGTGGGGTGCACGGAGGCAGCGGTGCGGATTGCGGCCCAGTTGCTGAGTTGGTTGAGGGTGTTCAGGAGGGGGTGCAGGGGTGCTTCGAGGGGCTGTGCGGTAGCTTTTCGGGTGGTGCTCACGGGTTCTCCTGAGTCTGGGGTCTTCGCTTGCGGCGGTTGAGCTGGTGGAGGGCTGCTATGGATGGTCGGTATAGGGCGGTACCGGTTTGGGGCGTCCGAGTGAATTTGCCTTTATTTCATGGTGCTTTTTGTGCGTTTTGGGGTGTTTTTTTTGCGGCTTTTCCATTGTAGGACTTGTCCGCTTTTTCTGGCATTTTTCTCTTGTATTCTCTGTGATGGAATATATTCCTTTTTGCACTCGGTTGTCGCTTTCGTGGGTGATATTTGAGTATGGTTTTCTTCCGTGTCTGTTCCTGTGCCACAACGTTCATCACATGGGGCGCAAATCACACATCCACAGACATCTTTGCACTTTGTGCACCATTATTTTCACAGCTTAATCCTGTACCCTAATCATTAACGCTTACAGAAAAACCAGACAGTATATCCCCTTCCGGATTCTGTTTACCTCTTCCAACCAACCTCAGGTTTTCAGTATTTACTGCGGTTTTTCTAGTGCGCTAAATTCACCGTATCTTTCGATGTTTCTTCCGGAACGTCGCATCAGAAAGACGCATATGACAACCACATACACGAACAAACCCACTGAAAAGCCCCATGTCCGTTCATGGTCTGCTAAAAAGTGGGCCGCTTTCGCACTCGCTTTTGGTACCGCTTTCACTGCGGCACCTCTTACTCCTACTACTCCCGCCTCGGCTGCGACCGGAACCCATGATGGTTCCAGCAGCGATAAGGCGGCTGCCTCTTGCTACGAGGTCAAGCAGGTTAATCCTTCTGCCTCCTCTGGCACTTACTGGCTGTACACCCCGCAGATGAGCGGCCCGGCGCAGTTCTACTGCGATCAGGAAACTGATGGCGGCGGCTGGGTCATGATTGGTCGCGGTCGTGAGGGTTGGACCGAGTCTTACAACGGCACCGGCGACCCGAATCAGCTGCACCAGAACCCCACCGGCCCTTCCGCTTTTACTCCGGTCCAGCTTCCCGCAAACACTGTCGATGCGCTGCTGAACGGCATTAAGCCTCAGGACCTTCCCGACGGCATGCGTCTGCACCGTGCTCACAATGCGAGGGGCACTCAGTGGCAGAACGTTTATGTTCAGCGTCCTCAGACTGAGCAGTGGACCTGGGCGATGAGCTACGGTCAGCGTTGGGGCAACGTGAAGTTCACTGGTGCCGGCATTAACCGCACCGCTCATATGGGCGGTTCTCCCTCGGAAATGGCTCCGGGTATTACCACCAGCTCGGTTCGTTTCTTCGCGAACCCGAACCAGGGCTACCAGATTGGTTTTGCGTACGGTTCGCTGGTGAACTTCGGCAATGATCGTGCCGATTCTTATATTTATAAGAAGCGCGGTTCCGCCGGTTATTCCATCCCCTTCACCCAGGTGTTCCTGCGTCCGAAGCTGACTCAGCGTGACTTGAACTTCTCGCAGATTGGTTCTGGCTCTGCCGCTAGCAACCGTCGTGCTCTGCCCAATAGCTACACGATGCCCGTTCGTTGGCGTACCAGTGAGCAGACTGGTACCGGCAAGAAGAACGAGATGAACACCTACGTTCAGGCTATTACTCAGGTGGGCGATACTGTCTTCACCGGTGGCGACTTCAAGTATGTTGAGTCTGCTGGCGGCGAGCGCGTGAACCAGTCGTACCTGGCTGGCTACAACGTGGATTCGGGTGAGCTGGTTCGTTCCTTCCGCCCGACTTTCAACGGTCAGATTAAGGCTCTGGAGGCTCTGCCGAATAACCGCCTGGCGGTTGGTGGCGAGTTCACCGAGGTTAATGGCGAGAAGGTTGATCACTTCGTCATTCTGGACGCGACCACCGGTCAGATTGACCGCACGTGGGATGTGCAGGTTCAGCGCCGTAATGGTGCTGCCGCGCAGGTGAAGACCCTGCTGGTTCAGGATGGTTACCTCTACATTGGCGGTAACTTCACCCATGTAAAGGGCAATACGTCTAAGGCGTACGCTTACTCGCGTGGTGCCGCTCGTATTAAGCTCTCGAACGGTGCGGTGGATTGGAACTGGCGCCCGAACTTTAACGGTACGGTCAACGGTATTACCGCTGCGTCCGATAACTCGACTGTTCACGCTGCGGGTTACTTCACTGAGCTGAATAACCAGCGCGCGTTCCGCCTGGCGGCGCTGAATGGTTCTAACGCTTCGAATATTAAGTGGGAGTGGGAGCCGTCGCTGAAGCTGAACATTACTGACCGCATTGTGTACGCGTTCCAGTTCGATGTTCAGGATGCTGGTTCGACCGTGTGGACTGGCGGCGCTGACCACCTGATTGCGAACTACTCGAAGAACGGTTACGGCCGTATTTCTTCGTCTATCTCTAAGTACGGTGGCGACTGGCAGGATCTGCATCTGAGCGGTAACACCATTTACGGTGCGTGCCACTGCGGTGATGTCCTCTTCGAGGGTTCTACCGGTTACCACACCTACTGGAAGGAATCGAAGGCGGTTCACCGCATGCGCCTGGTCGCGGCGTTTGATAAGGACAGCGGCGAAGTCATCGGCGAGTTCAGCCCGGTTCTGAAGGGCGCTAGCGGCTACGGTGTTTGGGAGTCCTTCGTGGATTCTCGCGGCAACCTGTGGGTTGGTGGCGACATTAACCGTTCGCTGGGTGCTAATGGTGAGCAGCGCACTGTCGGTTTTGCTCGTTTTGCTCCTCGCGATGTGACCGCCCCGTCGACTCCGTCGAATCTGTCGGTTCAGCGTGATGGCTCGACCGATAAGCTGTCTTGGTCTGGTGTTCGTGAGAGCGGTGCTCGCTACCAGGTGCTGCGTGATGACCGTGTGATTGCTACGGTCTCGGGCACCAGCTACGAGGTTGAGCATACTGATGGCGCTCGCTACTATGTGCGTTCCATCGATGCGTCTGAGAACTTCTCGGCTTCCACGGGAGCTGCTCAGGCTTAGGTCAGATTGTTGATCTAGTTTCTTTGAGCCGCCGCCTGGTTCGGGCTCTGCAGGGTTTGCGGGGTCCGGGTCAGGCGGCGGTGCACCCGGGGTGTATGCCCTCTATAGTTTTGGTTCGGTCCGGTTTTCCCAGTTTGCTATCTCTTCGCCTCTGCGGCGGCTATGATGGGTTGGGATTCATTGCGTCGGATGGGTTGCTTCCGTCCTTTCCGATGATGGGCTGAATCTTGGTCTGTGGTGTTTCTTCGCTGTTGGTACGACAGAGGAAACTTCACAGATTTTTAGCGTTCCGCTTCGTACGGGTACGGTGCCATTGTTGGCTTCGTGCGTGAGGGGTGGGGCGTATTCATTCAATTTCCGATAACTACACTCACTGATTCCGGCTACAGACTCGCTGTTAGCGCAGTTCATAACGCTTCCCCCTTACCCCGATGCCTGGTCACTATGCTGTGCCTTGTGTGGGGTGGGTGTTGCTGTGTGAATTGCAGTTTTCTGCTGTGTGCCGGTTGAGGTCTCTAGGAGAGACAAATGAATTTTCTTCCGTTCACGCGTGGAGGGCGCGCGCAGGGTGCTGCTTCCTCCGCTTCTGAGGGCTCTCGCGTAGCTTCTCGCTCCGGGTCCCGTGCTTTGGGTGCGGCGGCTGCTTCTTTTGCGATGGTTGCGGCTTCTTTGGGTCCGATTGCTTCGGGCGCGCAGGCTGCTGATGCACGCTACTATGACGGTTCGTCGAGTGAGCGCGCGGCTGCGAGCTGCTGGGAGGTTAAGCAGAATAATCCGCGTGGCAAGAGCGGCGCGTACTGGCTGTACACCCCTGCGATGAGTGCTCCTGAGCAGTTCTATTGCGATCAGGAAACTGATGGCGGCGGCTGGGTTATGATTGGCCGCGGTCGTGAGAGCTGGACTGAGAACTACTACGGTCGCGGTAATGCCGATCAGCTGTATAAGAACCCGACCGGCTTTGATGCGGTGCAGCTCTCCGGCGTGACCGTGAACGCGCTACTGAACGGTACCCGTCCGCAGGATTTGCCCGATGGCGTGCGTTTCCATCGCGCGATGAACGTTGAGGGCACTACCTGGCAGGATTTTAAGGCTCACCGTGATTCCAGTACCGAATGGACTTGGACTTTGCGTTCAAAGATGTTCTGGTCAAATATTTCGGTCAAAAACACCTGGCAGTACAGTAACCGTTATGACTACGCCAACCGTGGTCAGGTGGCTGGTAACATCTTCACCCATGATTCTGATGATTTCCGTTCCCTGAACTTCGAAGAGAAGGCATCGCAGGGCTACAAGCTGGGCTTCACCTACGGTCGCAACGCCAAGATTACATGGTGGACCGAGACCTACCTGATGAACCGTCCTTCGGCGTATATTTACCGCCCGGCGGATGATTCGACCACTCCCCTGGTATTTACTCAGATGTTCTTGCGCCCGAAGGTGACTCAGAACGATTTGGTGGCTAAGGGTCTGCATGATTATGGCCAGCAGGGCGCTGCGGCAAGTAACCGCCGCGCGCTACCCAATAGCTACTCCGAGAAGTGGAAGTGGCGTACCAGCACTGAGACCGGTACCGGCAAGAAGGGTGAGATGAACACCCAGGTTGAGGCTATCACCGAGGTCGGTGGCGCTGTCTTTACCGGTGGCGATTTCGCGTACGTTGAGTCGGCAAGCGGTGAGAAGGTTGAGCAGGCTTTCTTGGCTGGTTACGAGGTGGGTACCGGCGAGCTGCGCCGTTCCTTCCGCCCGAAGATTAACGGTCAGGTGAAGTCGGTTGAGGCTCTGCCGAACGGCCTGCTTGCTGTGGGCGGTTCTTTCGACCAGGTGAACGGAGAGTACTACAACGGTTTTGTGATTCTGGATCCGCAGACCGGTCAGGTCGCTAAGGACTGGGATATCCGCGTGGTCAGCCGCATCGCTTCCGTACCGGTACAGATTAAGACCCTGCACGTGCGTGATGGCTACCTGTACATTGGTGGATCCTTCACTCACTTGAAGGGCCAGACCTCCCCCACCTACGCGTATGCGAGGAACCTGGCTCGCATTAAGTTGAGCAACGGTGAGGTGGACTGGAACTGGCGTCCGGTCTTTAACGGCACGGTTAACGGCGTGAGCGCTTCTGAGGGCAATGCCGATGTGTACGTCGCTGGTTACTTCACCCAGCTGAATAACCAGGAGGCGTTCCGTCTCGCTCATATGCAAGGCAGTAGCACGAACCCGGTGGCTTGGCACCACCGTCCTTCATACACCCCCAAGAATGCCCAAACCTGGGATTTGAAAAACGAGCGCAGGATGTGGGGCTTCCAGTTCGATGTTCAGGATGCTGGTTCCTCCGTCTGGGTGGGTGGCACCGAGCATATGATTACCCGTTACGAGAAGAGCTCGATGCGCCGCACCGACAGCGCAATTACTCGTGAGGGTGGTGACTTCCAGGATCTGCATCTGAGCGGTAACACCATT
>NZ_KV802665.1:0-63318 GCF_001810775.1 Rothia sp. HMSC062H08 | reverse complement strand
TAACACCATTTACGGTGCGTGCCACTGCGGCGATTTCCTCTTCCAGGGTGCAGATACGGTCTATTCGGAGTGGGAGAACGCGACTAACGCTCAGACCATTCGCCTGGTAGCGGCTTTCGATAAGGACAGCGGTAAGATGCTGCCGGAGTTCGCACCGATTATGAACGGCGCGTATGGATACGGTGTGTGGGAGTCCTTCGTGGATTCCACGGGCACTCTGTGGGTTGGTGGCGATATCCGTAAGTCGCTGGGCGCTAATGGCGTACAGCCGACTATTGGCTTCGCGCGTTATGCTCCTCGTGATGTGACCCCTCCGGCTCCCCCGAGCAACCTGAAGGTTACGACGAACGGCTCCAAGGATCAGCTGACCTGGTCGGGTATTTCCGAGCATAGGGTGAAGTATCAGGTTCTGCGCGATGATCGTCCTATTGCGACGGTTACGGGCACGAGCTATTCGGTGGATCACCGCGACGGCGCCCGCTACTATGTGCGTGCGGTAGATACTGCGGATAACTATTCGGCAAGTACCGAGGCTGCTCAGGCGGCATAACCCCTCATCAGGGCGATATTCACTTTTATGACAAATAATTTTAGTGATGTTCGCCCTATTCTCCCGGGCTGGTTTTAAACCAGCCCGGGATTTTTTTGCACATAGTGAATCTATTTCATTCATTTACATGAAGGTTTTTTCATGCAGAGATATATACTTACCTTCTAATCGAGTCAAAATAGAGCATTAGTTAGGGCTTATTCTCATCATTTATAAAAACGTTATTTTTGCGGGTCTAAGTATTTTCCCAGCTTTGCGTGTTAGCCTTTAGGTGCCTTACCTTCGTGCGAGGTATTATCTTCCGGAATATAGTCATTCTCACTCCAACCACTAAAGAGGCTTCCATGTCAGTGTTCTTCAAGTACCCCTCCCGGTCCCGCCTTCTGGGCACCTTGGGTACCGTTGCGGTATCCACCCTGGTCCTGAGCGCTTGCGCTACTGAAAACCCGAGCTCCGATAGCTCTTCGCCTGCTTCTGCGTCCGCGAGCGTTTCCGCGTCGGCGCATGCTTCCTCAAACAAGTCTTCGAGCGCTTCCCCCCAGGTTTCTGAGCAGGGCACCGCAGAAGCATCCGCCAATGCTTCCTCTGGGGCTTCGGCTGAGGCAAAGGATGGGGCAAAGAGTGAGGCGACCTCTTCTGACGGCCAGAAGCTTGAAGAGATTTACACTGGCGCTGAAGAGATGAGGAACGCTTCTTCCGTACCTGTTGACGCTGAAGAAGTTAAGAAGACTACCGAACTGGTTAACTCTTTTGAGACCATTCTGACCAAGGTGAAGGCAGCCCCCTCTGCTGAGGCTTCGCCTGAGCGTGCCGCTGATCCGACCAGCGACGAAGAGGCTGAGCAACAGAACGTTGAGCGGGCCCGCGCTGTTCTCGATGATGAGACGATTCGCTCCATCGAGGCCGTGGCTGTTGATTCCGCTGCCGCTGAGTTTGCCGTGCAGGCTTCCGAGTACGCACTGGCTGGCTGGCACTATGAAGGTTCTTCCACTGTCGTGGGCACTCCCCGTATGACTGAAACCCAGTACAAGGGTCAGCCCGCGCGCATGCTGGAAGTATGCATGGATTCTTCCTCTGTGAAGATCTATGACGAGAATAATCAGCCCGTTAAGGATGACAATTCTCCGAAGCGTTCACTCAATATTTACACCCTCGTTCAGGTCGATGGTCAGTGGAAGATTGCGACCCATGATTTCCCGAACAATCCTGATTGTTAGGGTCTAATTAAAGATGCCGGTTTCCAGCTATGATTCGCTGGAACCCGCGCATTATCATCCATAGCGCATTAATGTTGATGCGCACTCGATAACATTTCTTGGCATTCATTTGGAGATATTATGAAAGCCCACCTTGGCATGACGGGCTCTGGCTTTTCACGTTCTGCTATAACTCGCTCAACTCTTTGCTTGAGCATTGCTACGGCGTTGGCTTTGCCCGTAGCTATCCCCGCTATTACGCCGAGTACCGCTGTCGAACAGACTGCGGAAAAAAGGGACTCTGCTTTCTACAATGGCACGACCTCCGAGCGTGCTGCCGCTAGCTGTTGGGAAGCCAAGCAGGCTAACCCCGAGGCAAAGAGCGGCGCCTATTGGCTGTACACTCCTTCGATGAGTCAGCCGACTCAGTTCTACTGCGATCAGGAAACTGATGGTGGCGGCTGGGTCAAGATTGGTGAGGGCCGCGACGGCTGGACTGAAAACTATGAAGGTCAGGGTGACACTTCGCAGCTCTACAGCGATGCCGCACCCGCATCTTCCGGTATGACTCTTGAACAGGGCAAAGCTCTGAGCTCCCTGCCCGCCGCGAAGACCCCGATTCAGCTTTCGGGTACCACCATTTCGCAGTTGCTCAACGGCACCCGCCCCGATCAGTTGCCCGATGGTTACCGTTTCCGTCGCGCGCTGAACACCTCGGGCACCAAGTGGCAGGAGGCGACGGTTGACCGCCGTCAGACCTCCGAGTGGACCTGGGCTCTGCGTTCGAACGCTGTCTGGTCTAATGCGATCGTCACGAACCCTGACGAGTTCTCTTCCTACAATGAAAATGGCCGCAGGGACTGGCCTGATGGCACGTGGGAAGACCACATTCTGCGTGGACAGAACAACGGCTTCAAGACTTTGATGTTTGATGAGTTGGCGTCCCAGGATTACCGTATGGGTTTCCGTTACGGTGCAAACTCTCCCATTTCGCAGGATGGCTCTGAGCCGGCAATCACCGATGCGCGGAACTCCTACATCTACGGTAAGGAAAGCAACGGTGAGGCCTCTTTCGGTTACACCCAGATGTTCCTGCGCCCGAAGCTGACCCAGAATGATTTGAACCTGGGCGCTATCCCGGATTCCGGTACCCCGGCGAGCGCTCGTCGTGCCCTGCCCAATAGCCGTTCGGCGGATTGGCGCTGGCGAACCAGCGCCAGGACCGCCTCCGGTAAAACCGGCGAAATGAACACCTACGTTGAGGCCATTACCGAGGTCGATCACGGTAACGGCACCTCCAGCGTGTTTATTGGTGGCGACTTCGAGTACCTTGAGTCCTCTACCGGTGAGCGTGTTGCGCAATCTAATATTGCTGCTTTTGACCCGGTGACCGGCGAGTTGCGCCGCGATTTTAAGCTGACTGTTGACGGTCAGGTGAAGGCTGTTGAGGCTCTGCCGAATAACCGTTTGGCTGTTGGCGGTAACTTCAAGCTTGTTAACGGTGAGAAGCATGAGAGCTTCGTCGTTGTTGACGCCACAACCGGTGAAGTTGCCCCTGAATGGGCCCAGGTTAAAGTCGAAGATCGCATTCGTACCGAGGTCATGACGGTGAAGACCATTCACCGTCAGGGTGACTACGTGTATATTGGCGGCACCTTTACCCACATTTATGAAAGTGAAAAGGCGGGTGAGGCGTATTCGCGCAATATTGCCCGTTTTAAGTTGGGCGAGCCTTCTAACGGTGTGCCCGGTATTGTGAGTATAGACCGTAACTGGCGCCAGGTGTTCAACGGTACTGTCAACGGTATTAGCGCCTCCGCTGATAACTCTCATGTTTACGTAGCCGGTTACTTCACCTGGCTCAACGGTGGCCTTGCCTACCGCGTGGCTGATATTACTCAGCATATGCAGAAGGGCAGCCCGTGGGCGTACCAGCAGTCTGAGATTCCTGCTGGCGCTAATGTCTCTGACCTGCGTAATGAAACCAAAATTTGGGGTTTCCAGTTCGACGTCCAGGATGCCGGTACCGGCGTCTGGGTGGGCGGTACTGAGCACCTCATCTCTCGTTACGATAAGGCGTCCTTGACCCCCACCTACACCGCGATTACCCGCGATGGTGGAGACTTCCAGGATCTGCACCTGCACGGTAACACCATCTACGGCGCCTGCCACTGCGGCGACTTCCTCTACCAGGATTCGCGTAACAAGCGGACCCCCGTGGGCGGTTCGAGCGTGATTCACTCGGTCAAGCTGGTTGCTGCTTTCGATAAGGACAGCGGTAAGATGCTGCCGGAGTTCTCCCCTGCTATTAAGGGTGACCACGGATTCGGTATCTGGGAGTCTTTCGTGGATTCGAAGGGCACCCTGTGGGTTGGCGGCGATATTCACCGTTCGCTGGGTGTTCACGGTACTCAGGATACCGTCGGTTTTGCGCGCTTTGAGGCCCGCGATGTGACTCCTCCGGCTACCCCGCAGAACCTGCAGGTTGAGCTGAAGGACGATAAGGACGTTCTGACCTGGGATGCTGTACAGGATACCGGTAGTGTCCGCTACCAGATTCTGCGTGATGACCGCGTCATTGCTAGCACTTCGGGTACGAAGTTCGAGATTGACCACACCGATAACGCACGTTACTTTGTGCGCGCTGTGGATAGCTCGGATAACTACTCTGCGTCCACTCCGGTCCAGGTAGCTCCGGTGCGACCGACTCCTACCCCCACGGAGACCGCGACCGCAACGCCTACCGCTGACCCGACTGCTACTGCAGACCCCACGGCAAGTGCTGACCCGACCGCGAGCGCTGACCCCAGTGCTTCGGCAAGCGCTACCCCGAGTGCAGAAGCGACTACTGAGGTACCGAAGGAAGAGAACCCGAAGCCTGCCGATCCGAAGGAAGAAACTCCTAAGGACGATCAGAAGGACGAGGCCGCTAAGGACCAGATTGTTCTGCCCTACGCGTCCGAGTGGAAGTACATGGTCTCCAGCAAGGCTCCCAACCGTAAGTACGGTTGGAAGTACAACTTCCACTTCAGCCTGGAAGATATCGCGCAGGAAGCATGGCAGACCGGCAAGACCCCGATTGGTGTCGGCTCCGGTAACCTTAACACCTCCGTTAATGTTCCGCTTGTGCGTACCCGCCCCAATATCTACGCCTACACCACCATCCAGCTCACTCGTGAGCAGGCGAGCCGCGACCTGGTGCTGACCACTTACGCGGACGATGCTATTGCTGTGGGTGTCAACGGTGAAGAAGTTGGTCGTACCAACTTCGACACCCGTGGAAAGCTGTGGAATAGCTCGCTTGCATCGAGCTCGATTGACACCACTGAGGCTCAGAAGACTCCGGTGACTTTCACCGTTCCTTCTTCCAAGCTGAAGGCTGGCGAGAACCTCATCGCAGTTGAGGTTCATGCGGGCATTAGTCGACGTAACGTTCGCCCGAACGTGAGCTTCGATCTGCAGGCTACTTCCAAGGCACCGGTTGCTGAGCAGCCTGCCGAGAAGGAAGGCGACAAGGAGGCGGATGCTCCCGCCGCACACGAGGCTGAGCAGCCCGTGGTCGACAACGCGAACAACGCGGCAGCCGGCCAGGGCGAGCGACGCATCGTCAATAACGGAGTCGGAACCCGCGTTCCGATGCAGTCTCGAAGGAACTAATACCTTCTAGATAATCTCAGCTAAATGGGGTTTGATTTTCTGAATGATTCAGGAAATCAAACCCCATTTGCGTATATTCCCCACTTTTCCGTGTTTTTTGCATCATTTATTCCCATTATTTGTGCTTCTGTCATGTGCCTCTCTGCACAATGTTCAGAAATGTTTTCTAAATCCACAATTCACGAGAACAAAGCGCCGATAACCCCCTCTAACAGCACACCAAGCCTACCCGAAGGATCCCGCAAATCTGCACCAAAGCGCATTGTCAGAGGGTTTTTACGACACAATTGTTGACCCTGACCACACGCCCCCTGTTGCACTTCATCTCGTTGTAAAATATCTATATAGTGGTGTACGTGAAAAAAGGGACCAACCACCTCTTTTTTCGCGTGCGAGACTTCCGGACTTTCTCGCAACCACCCCGAAAGGGAGTAATTCACTCTCCTTCACTCCTCTCACCGATTAAAAAGGAATGTGCATGTCCACCTCTGAGGCACCTCACGCCCCGAACTCCGCGCCCGCATCGGGATTTTCTGCGAAGTTTTCTCACACCCTGCGCTCTCTTGAAGCAGCGCAGAAGCCCGGCATTGGCGTTCCCGCCTACACCCGCTGGGTCAACCGCCGAGTAGCACGCTACTTCGCTGCGGCAGCTGTTGCGCTGGGCATCACCCCCAACGGCGTCACCGCAATTTCCGCTGCATGTTCCGCGGCAGGCATCATCGTTCTGATTACCTGCCCGCCCAGCGTTGGTGTAGGTATCTGCGTTGCCCTGCTTTTCGCGCTCGGTTACGGTCTGGACTCCGCTGACGGCCAGGTTGCTCGCGTGACCGGCGCGTCCTCCCCCGCCGGTGAGTGGCTCGACCACGTGGTCGACTCCATCCGCGTGCCTTCCGTGCACATGGCAACCCTGCTCTCCTTCCTGCTGTACCCGGCGCACTACTCCTTTACCGGCTCCAGCGCATTCAACGGCTGGATCATTGCGATGCCGATGATTTTCACCGCGCTGACCGCAGGTCACTTCATGAGCCAGATTCTGGCTGAGCAGCTGCGCAACAACCGCAAGACCGCGGCACCGCCGACCGGTGGTCCCCTGCGCTCCTTCATCAACCTGCACATGGACGCTGGCACCCTCTGCTGGATTTACATTTTCGTTGGCTTCGGCCCCGTATTCGTCATCGTCTACGCACTGCTTCTGCTGGCTAATGCCGCAACCGTCCTGCTGTCCATGCGTCGCAAGTACGTTAGCCTCGCGACCCCCGCTGAGTAAGGAGAATCCCAATGATGCACTTCACCTCTCGCACCCCTGCTGTTTCCGCCGTTATCGCAACCAACGGCAAGCGCCCCGAACTGCTGCGCGTGGCTGTCCGCTCCATCCTTGAGCAGAGCTACCGCGGTTTCGTTGAAGTTGTTGTTGTCTTTGACCGTGTTGAGCCCGACCGCCTCGAGGACATTGAGGTCGGCGAAAACCGTGCCCTGAAGATTGTCTCCAACACCCGCTCCGGCGGTCTGGCTGGCGGCCGCAACAGCGGCATCATCGCCTCCAGCGGCGAGATGATTGGCTTCTGCGATGATGACGACTACTGGATGCCTTCCAAGCTCACCCAGCAGGTCGCTCTCTGGCGCGAAAACCCCGAAGCAACCGCTATCTCTTCGGGTATTACCGTCCGCTCCGGTGGTCAGGATATCGTGCGCCTGGCGCCCGAGCGCGCAACCTTCGCTGACTTCCTGCGTTCGCGCATTACCGAAATTCACCCCTCCGCCATGCTGTACTCCCGCGAGGATCTGCTCGGCGTTGACGGTAAGCCCGCCCGCATCGGCCTGGTCGATGAGGAACTGCCCGCCGCCTACGGTGAAGACTACGACCTGCTGCTGCGTGCAACCCGTCACGGCGATGTACTGAGCGTGCCCGAACCGCTGATTCTGGTGCTCTGGGACCGCCCTTCCTTCTTCTCCGGCAAGTGGCAGTCCATGGTTGACGGTCTGAGCTACATTCTGCGTAAGTTCCCTGAATTCGAGCAGGACCCCAAGGGTCTGGCACGTATCGCCGGTCAGATTGCGTACGCTCAGGCGTCGCTGGGCAACAACAAGGAGGCGCGCGCGTACGCTCGCGCGGCTCTGCGCCGCGACCCCATGCAGCTTCGTGCTTGGGCGGCGTATGTTGTGTCCACCGGTCTTATTAAGCCCGCTACTCTTCTTGATCTCGTCCAGAAGACCGGTCGAGGTCTCTAACCAGGTATCGCACAGACATGGTTTCCTCTTCCGTTCTTTCCCCTCCGGGCACTTCGCCTGTGGCGCTGAAGGATTCTGCTGGATTGGATAGTACTCCGCCCAGCGGTATTCTGCGTGCCCGCGCGCGCAACCGTCCGGTATCTACGGCGCAGAAGAAGCTCCCCGCCTGGCCTCTGCTGGCGTTACTGTACGGCTTCCCGGCGCTGTGGGCTTTGGGTGTCCTTCAGATTGCGCCGCTGGTACTGGCAGCGATCATGCTTTTTTACCTCATTATTCGAGGTAATGTGCGCGTGCCCGGTTCCCTGTGGGTGTGGGGCGCATTCTGCGTGTGGGTTGTTGTTGCGGCGCTTGCCCTGACCCGTTCGACCGACATTATTGGTTGGGGTCTGCGCTTTGTGAATATTCTCAGCGCCGGCATTTACGCCCTGTACTACTACAACGCGCGTTCTTCTATTAGCCTCAATAGGGTGCTGGGTGGTCTGGCTACTCTGTGGGTGACCCTCATTGTCCTGGGTTACGGCGGCGTTCTCTTCCCTGAGTTCCGTCTGCGTACCCCGATGAGCTTCATCATGCCTTCTGGTTTTATGCAGAATCCGCTGGTGCGTGACTACATGCTTCCTCCCCTGGCTGAGGTTCAGCGTCCTTGGGGTGCTCCCGAGGCGTATATTCGCCCCTCCGCGCCGTTCCCCTACGCGAACAGTTGGGGTCTGGCGTACACCCTACTTACCCCGGTGATGCTGGCGTGCTTGCTTCGTCTGCGTTCCATCTGGCTGCGTATTGCGTTGCTGATTGGTATGGCGCTTTCTACTGTGCCTGCGATTGCGACCAGTAACCGCGGCATGTTCATTGGTCTAGGTATCAGCGCAGCGTACGTACTGCTGCGTCAGTTCCTTGCGGCTAATTGGCGTGCTGTGGGTACGGGTGTTGCGGCGATTACGGCTGTGGTTGTGGCGCTCTTTGCGTCGGGCACCGTGGATAACATTCTGGGTCGTCAGGACTACTCTGACTCCACCGGTGGCCGTGCGGCGCTCTACCGCGCCACCTGGAAGGCGACCTTGGAGTCCCCGATTATTGGTTACGGCACTCCGCGTATGGAACCGAGCATTGGCGTGTCAATGGGTACCCAGGGGTACCTGTGGACTCTGATGTTCTGCTTCGGCTTCGTGGGTCTGGCGCTGTTCGCGCTCTTCATGGTGTGCACTGTAGCAGGCGGCGCACGAGTGAAGACCACCTCCGGGTACTGGCTGCATAGCGTGCCGGTCGCGTGCTGCGTCGTCTTTATTTTCTACAGCTTCGATATTGCTCAGATGACCATTCTGATGCTCGCATCGATGGCGTGCATTCGTTCCATTCGGGATGGTGAGGGGCTATGACGAAGAATCAGTCCCCTCGTGGTTTAGATACTTCTGCGGTTTCATCTTTCGAGGATGCGTATTCGACGGGTGGTCATCCTAGCCGCCGTGCGCGTCTGCGTGAGAGCGGCGAGTACATCGAGCCGGTAGTGGAGCAGGGCGAATCGCTGGCTGAGTCTTCTGCCGATGAGTTTGCTCCGACGGTGGACGATATCCGTTCCGGTCGTTTTCCTGCGACCACGGCGCTGTCGATTGTGCCTCCGGCTCGAGGCTTTGCTTCCGAAGAGTTACTGCCCGATTCTTTGGAGGCGGGTTCTTCGGAGTCAGGTACTTCGACTGCTGGTTCCTCAGCGGCAAACGCTACCGCTGTAGTGGGTGCTCATCTGTCCGGTTCCCGGCGGGTTGCCTCGGCTACTGCTGAGTCTGTAGAAAAGGCGCAGGAAGAAAAGACTCCGAATGAGAAGGCTAAGCCTTCCGCGTCAGGTGCTCAGGCAGATAGCGCATCCGCGAAGAGCGTGCCGGTTAAGAAAGCTCCCGGAAAGGCTAAGCAGCCCAGCCTGGCAAAGAGCGGCTCTCTTGCTTCTCTGTGCGTGATGTACGGCGCGGGTATCGCGTTCGTGACCACGATGGTGGTGTCGAACGGTATTGGTGCTGAGGGTTCGGGCGAGTTTTTCCGTCTGATGGCGTTGTTCGCGATTGCGATTTCGCTGGTGACTTTCGGCGCGGATACGGGCTTGGTTCGTACGATGAGTGCTCAGCGTGCGCTGGGTCGTTACGGTGTGCTTCCGCAGCTGATCCGTTACGGTCTGATTCCTTCGCTGGTGACTTCGGTGCTTCTGGTGGCGGGTGTGTACATCTACACCGAGATTGTGCCGATGGCTCCCCAGTATCAGGCGGCGATGCGTGTCAGTTCGGCTTTCGTGCTGATAGCGGCGCTGATGACGGTGTTCTTCGGCGCTCTGCGTGGCCTGCATCGTGTGGTGACCTTTACGCTCCTGCAGAATGTTCTGCTTCCCACTCTGCGTTTTGCGGCGGTGGGTTTGGTTGTTCTGTTCTCGGGTCAGCTCATGGATTTGGTGTACGCCTGGACCATCCCGGTGGCGATTACTGCGGTGGTTGCCCTGTGGCTTTTGGAGCGGGCGTTCCCTTCCGAGGAGCATGTGGAGGTTCTTTCTTCTGAGGATTCTCCGCCTGAGACGTTCCGTTCGTTCTGGGGTTTCAGCTCTGCACGCGGTGTCGCTACCATTGTGGAAACCATCCTGGAGTGGATTGACGTGCTGGTGGTGACGGCGTTCTTGGGTGCCGCTGCCGGTGGTATCTATGGTGCTGTGAACCGTTGTGTTCGTGTGGGCACCATGATTGAACACACCGGCCGCGTGGTGACCGGCCCGTCGATCAGCGCAGCGTTGGCTACTCGTCAGCTCGATCGTGCTCGAGATATTTTCCTTTCGACCACTCGCGTGCTGACTGCGTTGTCTTGGCCGTTCTACCTCTCCCTGGCGTTCTTTGGTCCGACTCTTTTGGGCTTCTTCGGTAAGGGCTTTGAGGCTGGCGCCGGTATTCTCTGGGTGATCTGCCCGGCGGCGATGCTGTCAATGAGTGCCGGTGGCGTGCAGTCTGTTCTGCTGATGAGCGGTAAGAGTCGCTGGCAGCTGTTGAACAAGCTCTCCTCCCTGGTGGTGGCTGTGACTTTGAACTTCACTTTGGTTCCGGTCTGGGGCCTGTACGGTGCGGTGACGGCTTGGGCTTCTGCTCTGCTGATTGATACCTTCCTTGCGAGCTACCAGGTGTTCCGCCTCGTCGGTATTCGTGCTTCGGCCCGTGAGATGGCTCCTTCACTCTTCTTGGGTGCGGCTGTTCCGACGGTGTGCGCTCTGGCGTCTTTGGCTTTCTTGGGTCAGAGCGTGCTGGGCGTCATCGTGTACGTGGTGCTACTGGTGCCGGTGTACGGCGCGGTGCTGTACCGCTTCCGTAAGGCTCTCGGTATTGAGCGTTTCCTTTCCGCCCGCCGCGCGAAGTCTTAAGCCTTCAGCTTCCTCTACGTTTTTCTCCGATATTTAGTGTCCGTTTCTCTTCCTCTAGGATGTCCTCATGGATAACACCTCTCATACCTCCTCGGTTACCCTTGGCAACCAGGTACGTCGCATTTTCCGACACCGTCTGCTGATTCTGCTGTCGGTTGTGGTTTTCGCTGTGGCGGGTGCCGTCTACGGCTACATGACCAATAGCAAGTACACTTCTAAGGCTTCGCTGGTTGTTTACCCGCTGGTGGTTGATCCCGCCGGTACCGGTAGCGCCAACTCCGCGAAGGTGGATATTGCGACCGAGTCTCGCGTTGCGTCCTCTCGCGAGGTTGCGCAGAACGCGGCTAAGGCTCTGATTGCTAATGGCGATACCCTCTCTGAGGCTCAGCTGACCAGCCGCTTGATGAACTCCGTCAAGGTGACCGGCACCTCCCAGACTGCTGTACTGGATATTGAGGTAACCCGCCCCAACGGTACTGAGGCTGCACGTTACGCTAACGCTATGGCGAACGCATACCTGCAGGTTCGTTCCGAGTCGCTGAAGAGCAGCGTTGATTCTGCTCTGCACCAGATTGATGAGCAGATTTCGGCCCTCGAGGGTGATAACAACCGTGCGGGTCTGCTCTCTCAGTTGCAGGACCGTCGCGCTCAGATTCAGCTGACTTCCACCACCGGTGGTCGCGTGATGAGCGAGGCTCAGGTTCCTTCTTCTTCCTCGGCTCTTGGCCCGGTGAAGATGGGTATTGTTGGTGCTGTTGCCGGTCTGCTGATTGGTGCTGTGCTGGCGTACGGTCGTGACCGCACTATGCGTCACGTTGGTTACGCTGATCGTCTGGAAGATGCTGGTATCCCGGTTCACGAGCTGGGTTCCACTTCTGAGGCGAATGACGCGTTCATGCTGCTGCGCACCATTGGTGCTCCCGACGGCGACGTGAAGAGCGCTGGCGCTTCCGGCATTGTGATTCTGCCCGGTACTGACCGCGGTGTTGAGCACCTATACCAGATGCTGCAGCGTGTTCTGCCCACCGAGTACGCACGTTTCACCGATTACGCTTCGGTCCGTGACGCGCTGACCCGCCACACTCCCGAGTCGCTGGTTGAGAAGAGCGAGACTCCTCTGGTGATTAGCCTGAGCACCGCTACTCCCCTGTCGACTCAGCTGCGTTTCGTTCAGGCTGGCGGCGTTGCTCTGGTTCCGGTGACTGCGGCTACTTCTCTGCAGCAGGTTCGTGAGCTCTTCGCTCAGCTGGATCAGCTTGAGGGCGTGAACGCTTTGGCTGTGTTCCTGGACCGCGAGTAATTGCGAGTAATCGGGTTCTGTTGATGGATGCCTCGCTTCTGTGCGGGTTCGTCCTTCGTCCTTGAGCGTAGGGTGCGGTGACACCTGCTGAGGCGAATCTGTTGATGCAGGCGTTGCCGAACCCGTCAGCTCACCCTTATCTTCTCTTCTTACTTTTCTCTTGTATTGGGGCTTTAGGAGAACACTATGACTGAGGCAATTTCCTCTCAGGCACCGAAGAAGAAGCTTCTGCTGGTTTCTAGCAGTGGCGGGCACTTGAAGCATCTGACGGCTACTTCTGCTGCGTGGCAGAATTATGACCGCGTGTGGGTTAGCTTTAAACAGCCCGATGTGGAATCTTCTCTGGCTGATGAGAAGACCTATTGGGCTTATTACCCGACCACTCGAAATATTAAGAACGCTATTCGTAATCTGTTCTTGGCATTTCGTATTTTTCCGAAGGAACGTCCGGATGCGGTTGTTTCTGCGGGTGCGGGTGTTGCTGTTCCTTTCTTTGTTGCGGCTAAACTTTTTGGCGTAAAGACTCTTTATATTGAGTGTTTTGACCGCCCGACTCTGCCGACGATGACCGGTAAGATGCTGTACACCTTTGCTGATCGAATTATTGTTCAGAGCGAGGAACAGCAGGAGAATTTCCCTGATTCTCGTGTGATTCATCCCATTTTCTAAGAGTGATGAATTTATCCTGAAAATAGCGTCCTCGCGTGTGCTGAGGGCGTTATTTTCAGGGTATAGTATTTATTAATACATACAGATACGCATAAGTCGTGCGCTCCACTGTGGACTCACCATCCAAGCGAACTAACCACTCGCCAGAGAAGCGTATGCGGAGATTACTCACCATTTTCTCCGGCACGACGCCGCCGCGTATACCAATGATGCCCTCCGGATTTTTGCGTCAGGTATACGGGGTTACTACCGATAAATACATAGAGAGGAATAGGCTATGTCTATTCAGGACTTCCCCCACGTCAGCGTTGATACTTCCAAGTTCGACCTGCCCGTATTTACCCCTGCCGTCGCGCCCGTTCGTATTCCTACTAAGACGTACGATTTGGTGGTGTCCCTCGGCACCGACGTTCACACTTTTGATCGTCTCCTGCGTTGGGTTGAGGCTTATCTTGAGGCTCACCCCGAGGTCACCTGCCTCGTGCAGCATGGCCACACTGCGCCCATTAAGCACGCAGACAACCTTAAGCTTCTTCCCGCCTCCGAGCTGCTGGACTACTACGCAACCGCACGCGTAGTACTGGTTCAGGGCGGCCCCGGTTCCATCCAGGATGCACGCCGTACCGGCGCTCTGCCCCTGGCTGTTCCGCGCCGCGCAGAGTTCGACGAGGTCGTTGACAACCACCAGGTCCCCTTCACCGCTCTGATGGAGAAGCGCGGCCACGCTGTTGTCGTTGAGAGCCGCGAAGATCTCTTCGCTAAGCTCGATCTTGCCCTGGCGAACCCCTCCCTGTTCCGCACCGCTGAGCCTTACGTCTCCACCCCGGAGATTTCCGCAGCTCAGCTGGGTGAGGAACTGCAGGACCTGCTCGCCGGCAAGACCCACCGTAAGGATTCCTTCTGGGGCCGCCTGAAGCAGGCTGCTCGCGCGCACCGTGCGGGTAAGGCTGAGATGGCTCGCATCGACGCGATGGCTCCCAGCGCCTAAGGTTTTCTTGCTTTCTAAGCTCAGCATCCTCGTGATGCGGTGTGGGAGGTGCCCGGCCGGGCGCTTCCCACATTTTTAGACCGGCATGCGAATCCTCCAACCACCCTGTGAGAGGCTGTGGATGTTTTCCCTTGTTCACGGCATATTCTCAGGTGGATTCGCGTCTTTACATTGGTTGCGAAACCCCGCGCACCGTATCCTTAGTAAGGGATAATGCGCGGGGTTTTCGCGCACTACGAAAGGAACAATTATGGCAGTTCAGGAATCGACCGTTATCAACGCAAGCGTTGAGCAGGTTATCGAGGCGTTCTCTAGCGAGGATTTCGCACGCTTCGTATGCTCCGAGGTTGGCGTGGAGTTCGGTAGCTTCTCCGTTTCCGGTGACACCTCCGCCGAGTTCACCGCAACCACCGAGCGTACCGTACCCGCTGAGCGCGTGCCGGACATCGCTCGTAAGTTCGTCGGCAACGGCGTTGCTATGACCCAGATGGACACCGTAAGCGCACCGGCTGCTGACGGATCCCGCACCGTTTCTACCGAGGTCAAGGTCAACGGCGTGCCCGTGTCCGCTCAGGCTACTCAGAAGCTGACCCCCGAGGGCGAGCAGACCCGCCTGGACGTCAACGGTGAAGTCTCCTGCTCCATCCCGCTGGTGGGCAAGAAGATTGCAGCCGCTGCTGAGCCGCAGGTTGGCCGCGTGCTGAAGGTTCTGGGCTCCTCCGCTGAGAAGTGGCTGGCACAGCGCTAAAGCTTATGAGACGCTCACCTTTGAGGTGTAGCTGATATACCGCCAATATGCAGAGGATCCCCGCCGTAAGTACTTACGGCGGGGATCCTCTTTGTGTCTTTATGAGTCTTATGAGCTCTAACGCACCTATGAAGGGGTAGGAGCGTTAGGAGGCGACGGTCGCCTCGGAGTATTCGCGTTCGCCAAGCAGCTCAGCAAAGCGGCGCATCTCTACGCGCAGGTCGTGCTCTGCTTCGAGTAGGTCAACGACCTTGCGCAGCTTGGTGCTGGAGGTGTGCTCGGTGTAGGGGAAGTAGTGTACTTCCACGCCGACCTCTGCGAAGCGTGCTTCCAGGGCATTGCCCTTTTCGGTGCCCTTCCAGTCGTCGCCCTTGAAGAAGACGTTGAAGGGCTTCTGCTTCCAGGTTTCGAGCTTGTCGGGGTTGGTTTCAACGTGCACTTCGTCCACGTAGTCGATGTGGCTGACGATGGCGGCACGCTCTTCGATGGGGATGACGGGGCGACGACCCTTGGTCACTTCCAGAACGTCATCGTGCACGACGCCGGCAATGAGGTAGTCGCAGTTTTCCTTAGCCTTGCGGAGAATCTCGAGGTGGCCGTAGTGGAAAAGGTCGTAGGCGCCTGCGGCGTAGCCAATAATCATAGGGCTTCCTTGTGGTTGGTAGCGGCGATGGTTATTCCGGTGTGGTTGAAGTACCGGAGGGTGAGAAACGTATCCGCGGTCTAGGGTGAGAGCATGAGATGAAACGAAGAATGTGCAATATTGAGAAAATATTTTCTTATATTGCCCTATTTCTTCGCGCTGTTGCCTTAGAACGTGCGGGTCCGAAAAGAGTTTCTCGAGGGTGCTGGTTGGGCGCCCTTCGTCCTTTTATTTTACCAGTCACCTTTTTGAAGGAAAAAGGAAAAGATATAAATATGAGGCGGATACGGTGTAGTATCCGCCTCATATTTTCATCCTATTGATTTAAATCAAAGAAAACTTATATCAAGAAAGGGCAGGGGGTAGATTCTCAGCTCGGGTCTCGTTCGGTGCTTACCGCTAAAAGTTCATCAAAAAATATTACACATAAATGCAATATATTGTCGATGGTTCCATTCGGTATTTTCGATTGGCGTTCAAATACTAGCTACTCCCCCGCCGTTTCCACTACATTCTCAGCGAAGAGTTAGTTCTTGGCTGCCGCTTCCTTAGTGGCTTCTTCAACAGCAACCCACGAGAGCATTGCGCACTTCACGCGCGCCATGAACTTCGAAACGCCGGAGAAAGCCGCCATATCGCCGTACTCCTCTTCGTCCAGAGTCACCTTACCGCGCGAACGCAGCATCTCGCGGAACGCATCCACGTGGCTCTGCAGCTCGGAGGTGGTCATGCCGGGAGCCATTTCAGAGAGCACGGAAGCGGCAGCCATCGAAATGGAGCAACCGTCGCCTTCCCAAGAGATCGACTCGATGGTCTTCTCGCCATCCTTCAGCTCGTCAGAGAGCACCACGCGCAGGTTGATTTCGTCACCGCAGGTGGGGTTGTACTGGTGGTTATCGGCGCTTGCGTGGCCGGCGGGTACCTCTACGAGGTGCTCGCCGCTACGCTGCTTGGAATGCTCCAGAATAATTTCCTGGTACAGAGATTCAAGAGACACGGTGTTCTTCTTCCGTCAGTTGGTCTGTCTGAAAAATTGAGGCGTTATTGTCTAACGCGTCTACGTTTAGAACCCGAAGTAGGGGCGCACCTCGGCAAGTACCTTCAGGAAAGCGTCCACATCTTCGGTGGTGTTGTAGATGTAGGTGGATGCACGGGTCGAGGCGGTCACACCGGCGCAGCGGTGTAGCGGCTGGGCGCAGTGGTGGCCCACGCGCACAGCGATACCCTGGGTGTCGAGTAGCTGGCCCACATCGTGCGGGTGCACACCCTCAATGGCGAGAGCAACCAGGCCGGCACGCTTGGAGGGGTCGGCGGGGCCGAGCAGGCGCACGCCCTCAATCTTCTGAACACCCTCAACCAGGCGAGCGCCCAGTTCGTGCTCCCATGCCTCAACGTTCTCCATGCCCAAGTGCTGCAGGTAACGCACGGCGGCGGCGAAGGCGACTGCCTGCGAGACGCGCTGGGTACCCGCTTCAAACTTGATGGGGGCGGGCATGTATTCGGCATCCTGCAGACCCACGCGGGTAATCATGGAGCCACCGGTCAGGAAGGGTGGCAGGGCCTCAAGCAGTTCGGCACGACCGTAGAGGGCGCCAATGCCGGTGGGAGCCAGCATCTTGTGGCCGGAGAACGCCGCAAAGTCGACGTCCAGGGCGTGGAAGTCTACGGGCATGTGCGGCACGGACTGGCAGGCATCCAGCACAACGAGAGCGCCGTGCTTACGAGCCATGGCGACCATGCGGGGCACATCGGTAATCGCGCCGGTCACATTCGAGACGTGGGTGAACGCCACGATGCGGGTCTTCTCGTTGATGATGCCCTCGGCAGCAGCGTAGTCGAGCTGACCGTCCTCGGTGGAGGGGATGTGGCGCAGAGTTGCGCCGGTTCGCTGAGCAAGAATCTGCCAGGGAATGAGGTTCGCGTGGTGCTCAATCTCGGTGGTGACAATTTCGTCGCCAGGGCCCAGTGCGAAACGCTCAGCAGCCGGACCGCCGATACCCTGAGAGGCGTTGCCAATGGAGTAGGCGACCAGGTTCAGCGCCTCGGTTGCATTAGAGGTCCACACGAGCTCTTCATCAGTGGCGCCAACGAAGTTCGCAACGGTGATGCGCGCGTCCTCGAACAGGTCGGTTGCCTCAACCGCGAGGGTGTGTGCGCCACGGTGTACAGCAGAGTTAGCGTGCAGGTAGAAGTTACGTTCAGCGTCGAGCACCTGAAGCGGTTTCTGACTGGTCGCCCCCGAATCCAGGTAGACCAAGGGATGCCCGTTGACCTCAGTGTTGAGGATCGGGAAGTCCTGGCGAAGCTGGCGTACGATCTCGTCGCTCAGCGGGGTGTTGGCGGGGGTGGAGTATTCAGCCACGGGTACCTTCTTCTCTCGCTTATACGCTCCACGGGTCGGGTATTTTCCCGTCGTGGAGCGTATAACGTCATTCTTTTCTAGCTTATTCCCTCACCGGGCTCTTGCATAGTTAGGTAGAGCCTAGTTCACACATCGGCCCGCATCATGCATTACCCCAGTTCAGTGTTGACCCAGTTCAGTGTTTACCCGGCACGGGTCATACGGCTAGGAACCTGCGCCGTGGTAGCGCTGCTGGGTTGCCAGCAGGCCTTCCTTTACGAGCATCATGGTTGCATCCGCTGCGTTTGAGATGAGGAAGGGCAGGTCCTTCGCTTCAGTGCTACTGAAGGGCTTGAGCACGAAGTCTGCGGTGTCCATGCGTCCGGGAGGACGACCGATGCCGGTGCGAACACGGTAGTAGTCCTTGGTGCCCAGCGCCTTGGTGATATCGCGCAGACCGTTGTGGCCGCCCTCTCCCCCACCGATCTTGAGCTTAATGGTGTCGAAGGGGATATCCAGTTCATCGTGCACCGCGATGATACGGTCGGGGTTAATATCGTAGAACTGGGCTAGAGCCGATACCGGGCCGCCCGAGGTGTTCATATAGGTCAGGGGCTTGGCCAGCACTACCTTGGGTCCGTCTATACCCAAACGTCCTTCCAGCACCTGGGCGCGCGCGCGTCCGTGCTTCTTGAAGCCACCGCCTACTTCACGCGCCAGTTCATCAACCACCATCTGGCCGATGTTATGGCGGGTTTTCTCGTACTCCGGGCCCGGGTTCCCCAGACCAACAATGAGCCACGCATCAGACATATCTTCGCCCTTTCCACGGCGCTGTAAAAGGTTTTTAGAAAATTCATGGACTACACCATTCTATGAGTATGGCCCGCTACCACCTCAGAAGAGAGGTAGCGGCGGGCCATCCACAAATCATTGTTGCGCTAGGCGCAGGGCGCGGTCTAGTGCTTTGAGTTATCTGAGTCGTGAGCTTCGCCAGCCTGATCTGATTCCTCGGAAGCTTCAACGATGTCACCCTCGGGTGCGTTTTCGCCTTCTTCACCGGGCTCGGGAACGTCGAGTTCCTCGGGCTCAGAAACGTTAACGATCAGCAGTTCAGCGTCTGCAACCAGGGTTACGCCTGAGGGCAGTTCAACGTCTGATGCCAGAACGTGAGCGCCAGCTTCGCGGCCTTCGATGCTCACGGTCAAAGCTTCGGGTGCCTTCAGTGCGTCAGCTTCAACCAGAAGAACGGTTTCTTCCTGGTTAGCAACGGCGCCAACAGCAGGCTCGCCTTCAACGTGTACAGGAACCTCAATCTCAACGCGCTCGCCGCGCTTAACGGTCAGCAGGTCGATGTGCTGCAGTTCAGGGCGGATTGCGTGACGCTGGATGTCCTTGATCATTGCGAGGTGTGATTCACCTTCGATGTCGAGGTCGAGGATAGCGTTGGGGACGCGGGCAGCCAGGGTGGTTGCGTGGCCGGGGAGTACTACGTGCTTGGGCTCTTCGCCGTGGCCGTAGATGACGGCGGGGATGTCGCCTGCCATGCGGATGCGGCGCGCGTAGCCCTTGCCGAAGTCGCTACGTACGGTAGCTGAAATTTTGATGGTATCTGACATGAGTTGTCCACCCTTTCTTGGTTAGAAGTTATGCGCCAAGTGGAATAGGGACTGGCGCCAGAAATCTCTTTCCAACCAGCCACCGTCAGTTACGGACCTACACGTTTCGTGTATTCCACCGCCTTGGCCAAGACAATATTGTACAGGTTCCCGGCTCTTCTTCAAGGGCCGGGAACCTGTGATATGGCGCTTTTCACGCCTTTTATGCTGTTATCAGCAGATATTAGGACCAAATCCTAGAGGATTAGGAACCCATTTCTGCAAGGTAGGCGGCGAGCGCCTCGCGGTGATCGCGCGGGGTGAAGCCTGCAGCAATCAGCTTGGACAGGTCCATTGCCGAGTTCGTCGGACGGTGAGCGAAGAGCTCAGCGTTGGCGAAGTATTCCTCGGTGGTGGTGTCGCTGACTCGTGCCGGGTCGTGGCCGGTGCCCTCGTACACTGCACGAGCGAACTGTGCCCAGTTGATGACTTCACCGGTGTTCGACACGTTGTAGGTGCCGTATTCAGCGCCGGAGAAGAGCAGGTGCAGGGCAGCTGCTGCCAGGTCCTGGGTGAAGGTCGGGCGGCCCCACTGGTCGGCGACCACGGACGGGTCGATACCGCGCTCAGCCAGGGATGCCATGGTGCCAACGAAGTTCTTGCCGGCGCCAACAACCCAGCTGGTGCGCAGGGTGTAGTGCTTACGCCATGCGGCAGCGGCAACCTCACCGGCAGCCTTGGACGCGCCGTAGACGCTCAGCGGTGCCAGCGGGTGGTCCTCCGGGTACTCCTCGCCCAGGGGCAGGGAACCGTCAAAGACGTAGTCGGTGGATACGTGAACCAGCGGCAGGTTAGCTTCTTCACAGATAGAGGCAAGAGCGCTCACACCCAGGGCGTTAGCTGCCCAGGCTTCACGGCGACCCTCGGGGGTTTCTGCCTGATCCACTGCGGTGTACGCTGCAGCGTTGATGACCGCGCGGAAGGAGCGCCAACGGAATGCGTCGCGCCACTGCTCGGGCTTGCCCAGGTCGAGGCGGTCGCGATCCACAGCCAGGAAGGGTACGTTCTGCTCGGTGAGCTGGCGAACCAGCTCGGTGCCGAGCTGACCGCCCGCGCCAATGATCAGGATCGGGTCGGCTTCCAGGGGCTTGATCTCGTTCAGACGCGGGTGGTTACGGTCCTTCTCGGAGAGCTCTGCCTTCGCCAGGTCGATGGGCCAGTCGATTGCGACGGTCTCATCGGCAAGGTTCAGGAAGCTGTAGCCGGATACTGCGTCCGCCGACCAGTGGTCGTTCACCAGGTAGGTGTAGGCGGTGTTCTCTTCCAGGGTCTGGAAGGAGTTACCCACGCCGCGGGGCACGAAGATTGCGGTGTCCGGGCCCAGCTCCACAGTGACGACCTTGCCGAAGGACTCGCCCGCACGCAGGTCAACCCACGCACCAAAGATACGGCCGGTCGCAACAGAAACGTACTTATCCCACGGCTCGGCGTGGATACCGCGAGTGGTACCTACCGAAGCGTTGAACGAGATGTTGTTCTGCACCGGGTTGAAGTCGGGCAGACCGGCGGCGAGCATCTTCTCGCGCTGCCAGTTTTCCTTGAACCAGCCGCGGTTATCGCCGTGAACCGGCAGGTCAATAATGAGCAGACCCGGAATCTCGGTTTCAGTAACCTTCAATTCCTTAGTCATTACTGGCCAGCCTTTGCGTACTTAGCCTCAACCTCAGCCTTCAGAGGCTCCCACCAGCCGCGGTTCTCGGTGTACCACTTAATGGTGTCGGCAAGACCGGACTCGAAGTCGGTGAACTTCGGCTCCCAGCCGAGCTCTGCACGCAGGCGGCTACCGTCGATTGCGTAGCGCAGGTCGTGACCGGGGCGGTCAACCACGTGCTCGAAGTCGTTCTCGTCCTTGCCCATTAGGCGCAGGATGGTGCGCAGAACGGTGATGTTGTTCTCTTCGCCGTCTGCACCGATGAGGTAAGTTTCGCCAATCTTGCCCTGCTCCAGGATGCGCAGCACAGCAGAAGAGTGGTCGGATGCGTGAATCCAGTCACGAACGTTCAGGCCCTCGCCATACAGCTTCGGGGTCAAACCCGAGAGGATGTTAGTGATCTGGCGGGGGATGAACTTCTCGATGTGCTGGTAGGGGCCGTAGTTGTTGGAGCAGTTAGAGATGGTTGCTTCAATACCGAAGGAGCGGACCCATGCGCGCACGAGCAGATCGGAGCCTGCCTTAGTGGAGGAGTAAGGGGAAGAGGGGTTGTAGGGGGTGGTTTCGGTGAACTTTGCCGAATCGTCCAGCTCGAGGTCGCCGAAGACCTCGTCGGTGGAGATGTGGTGGTAGCGAGTGCCGTGCTTACGGACTGCTTCCAGAAGGCTGAAAGTACCGATGAGGTTAGTGTGGATGAACGGTTCGGGGTTGGACAGGGAGTTGTCGTTGTGCGATTCCGCAGCGTAGTGAACGACAGCATCTGCCTTGCCGACCAATTCGTCAGCCAGCTCGCGGTCGGCGATGTCGCCTACGACGAGCTTAAAGCGGGATTCGGGAAGACCCTCCAAAGACGCAGCATTTGCGGCGTAGGTCATCTTATCCAGCACAGTAATAGTGTGATCAGTGTTATCGATGAGGTGGTGAACAAAGTTCGAACCAATAAAACCGGCACCGCCGGTAACAAGAATGTGAGCCATACGGTAGATTTTACCTGGCTAAACAGTGATTTTTATGCCTCAACAAAGAGATAAACATGACACAATAAGAAGTTATGAAGGGAATTATTCTTGCCGGCGGTACCGGAAGCCGTTTGCACCCTATCACTCAGGGTATTAGCAAGCAGCTCACTCCGGTCTATGACAAGCCGATGATTTACTACCCGCTGTCCACTCTCATGCTGGCGGGTATCCGCGATATTTTGATTATTACCACTCCTGCCGACCAGGAGCAGTTCCAGCGACTGCTCGGTGACGGCTCCCGTTTCGGTATTAATCTCGAATACAAGGTGCAGCCTTCCCCGGACGGCCTGGCACAGGCATTTATTCTGGGTGCCGACTTTATTGGCAATGACCCTGTAGCGCTCGTGCTCGGTGACAATATCTTCTACGGTCCCGGCCTGGGTACTCAGCTTGCCACCTACGAGCAGAAGGACGGCGCAACCGTCTTCGCTTACCGGGTTGCTGATCCTCGCGCCTACGGCGTGGTGGAGTTCGACGAGAACTTCAACGCACTGTCCATCGAAGAGAAGCCCGAGAACCCCAAGAGCGACTACGCTATTCCGGGTCTGTACTTCTACGACTCCAAGGTTGTAGAGTATGCACGTCAGATTAAGCCTTCTCCGCGCGGTGAGTTGGAAATCACTGACCTCAACCGCGTCTACCTGGAACAGGGTAAACTGAAGGTTGAGGTTCTGCCTCGCGGTACCGCGTGGCTCGATACCGGAACCTTTGATTCACTCGCTGATGCCACTAACTTCATCCGCACTGTTCAGAGCCGTCAGGGCCTGTCAGTTGGTTGCCCGGAGGAAATTGCGTGGCGCCACGGTTGGCTCTCCGATGAGCAGTTGCGCGACATTGCTACCCCGCTTGTTAAGAGCGGTTACGGTAGCTACCTGCTCGGATTGCTCCGCTAATAAACACCAGGGGATTTTCGTATCCCTTCACCGCCTGCAACAACACTCCACGTTGCAGGTACACTAACTCAAACTTTCTGGAGTATTCTCACTACCATGACCATTTTGGAATTTTTCCGCACCACGAGGGCTAACCTCTGGCTGCTGATTATTGGCATCGTTGTCGGTGCCGCAGCGGGCTTCGGCTATGCCTCTCTCCAGCCGAGGGTCTACGCTGCTTCGTCCTCGGGCTACGTGACCGTGGGCGAGTCCGGTACGGTGGATGTTCTCTCCGGCTCTACAGCCGCTAAGGAGCGCGCTCGTTCCTACGCTGCTATCGTCTCCTCTGAGGCCGTGGCACAGAAGATTAAGCAGAACAACCCCGAACTCTCCATGACTACCGGGCAGATTCGTGCAAGCCTCACTGCAACTGCGGGTGATAACGCCGCGCTGATTACCGTGAGCGCGCAGGCTTCTTCCCCGAAGAACGCACAGTTGCTCGCTAACGGTGCGTTGCAGGCTACCGCCGACTACATCAAGGAGATTGAGCAGAACCCCGGTAATGCTCAGGCTCTGGTAAACGGCGAAAACACCGGTGCATCCCCGACTGGCGGCAACACCGTTCGCGTGATTCCGCTGAATAACGCAAGCGTGAACCCGCCGCTGGTAGCTCCGAATTACCAGCAGAACACTCTTATCGGTGCTGGCACCGGTTTGGTTCTGGTCTACGCTGCAATCTTCCTGCGCCGCGCACTGGATCAGCGCATCCGCACTCGTGACGATGCTACCAAGGCAACCGGCGCGAGCATCCTGGGTGTTCTGCCCGTCAGTGACGACCTGAACGAAGAAAACATCGTTAACGGCAACACCGACGACCACATCGCACAGGAATCCATTCGTCAGTTGCGCACCAACCTGCGCTTCGTGAACGTTGACACTCCCCCGCGTTCGTTCATCGTCACCTCCGCAGTGCCCGGTGAAGGTAAGTCTACCGTGTCGCTGTCGCTGGCTCGCGCAATGGCTGATGCGGGTTCGCCCGTCATCCTCATTGACGCCGACCTGCGCCGCCCGACCGTGGCTAAGAAGCTGAAGCTCGACGCTAAGGTCGGTCTGACCCAGGTTCTGGCTGGTCAGGTTGAGATTGCTAACGCTGTGCACCAGCTGGGTGATTCGAACCTCTTCGTCCTGCCTGCAGGCCGTATCCCCCCGAACCCCTCCGAACTTCTGGGTTCGGATAAGATGCGCCAGCTGATTAACGAGCTCTCCGAAGAGTTCATCGTGGTCGTTGACGTTCCGCCGCTGTTGCCCGTGACCGACGCTTCGCTGCTCTCCCACTCCGTGGATGGCGTGATCCTCGTTGGTTCTATCGGCCGAAGCCACCGTGAGCAGATGACCGAGGCTGCCAACATCCTGAAGAAGGTCAACGCTAACCTCCTCGGTATGGTTCTGAACCGTGCACCCCGTAAGGGTCTGGGTAACTCCTACTACGGCTTCGGCTACGCAAGCGCCTACGTTGGTTATGCAACCTACTACGGTTACGGCAAGGACGGCGACAAGAAGTCGTCAAAGAAGTCCTCGGCTAAGAAGTAATAACGTAATAAGCGCCCTAAATTATAGGGAGCGACTTAGGGCGGGATGGGCAGTATTTTCTGTCTGTCCCGCCTTATACTTATCTGGTATACATGTGCACCGAAAGGCTATTGTGACCACTCACTCATCCAATACCCCGGAGCCGCAGACTACTCCGCTCGCGGCACGGATTCGGCTTGCGCACGCCTACTTCCAGCGAATTGCCGACATGCACTCCATCGATATTCTGCATGTCAAAGGCTACGCTTTCTCCCAGGAAATTTACCGCAAGGGCAGGTACAGCTCCGACGCTGACCTGCTCGTCCGTCCCTCTCACGTGGACCGCTTTGTAGAGATCCTTCTGGCAGATGGATGGCGTATCCAAGCCCACTTCGAAACAGGTTCCGTGTTCGAGCACGCGATGACGCTCTACCACGCTTCATGGGGCCTGACCGATATTCATCGTTTCTTCCCCGGTCTGGGACGCCACGGCGACTACGAGAAGGCGTTTGACCGCATCTGGGCAGCGCGCAAGACCCGTATGATTGCACACCGCCCCTGCACTGTCCCCAGTGACCTGGACGCGCGTCTTCTCGTGGTGCTTCACCGCGCCCGCGCTGCCTCACGTTACAGCGCAGATATTAACTACCTGGTCTCCCTGCTCTCGTACAGCGATTGGCAGCGCCTGCGAGCCCGCGCGGAAGAGCTTGACTCCTCCCTCGCATATAGCGCGGCTATGGGCGGTCTGGAGCAGTACCGTGACGACCGAGACTACCTGCTGTGGCTGTCGGTCTCGCAGGATGTGCCCCACTACATTCAGTGGATTGGGCGTTTGCAGTCGGCATCCACCCTGCACGATAAGCTGCGCACCCTCAAAAATATTTTCTTTGTGAACAAGGACCATTTGGCGATGCAGCTGGGACGCACCCCCACTAAGGCAGAGATACGTGCAAAGTTCTTTGAGCGTTTCGGAATCAAGGTGAAAAAATGAGCAATCCGGTAGATTCCCGTCAGACCGTCTACGGTATTCCCGAGAACATCGCGTACGTTCATTCTGAAGAGTTCGCTAAGTACTCCCCCACGGCAACTTATCTCGCGAATCTTGCCAACGGGGAGCTGTCTGTCCTTCAGGACTCAGCCTCCATTATTTGGAGTATTTTTGAAGACCCGATGTCTCTGCAGGAGGCTATCGACGTGCTCTGCGAGATGTATGAACAGCCCGTAGAGACTATGGGGCCGCAGATTGAGGGTTTTATTCCCGAGTTGCTCTCCAAGGGGCTCCTAGAGGCCCGCTAAGGCCTCCAGAAGGCGCAAAGAAGGCGGGGCGGTAGAAAAAAACCTTAGTTTCTACCGCCCCGCCTTCTTCTATGAGCCGTTGAGCTCTTTTAGTCTTCAGGCAGAGCCTGCACGTACATCTTCAGGCGGCTGATGAAACGAGCCTCCGAGAAGCCATCAACGTGCTCACGGATGTAGTCGGCATCCCAGTCATCCGGATTGAAAGCCTTGAGGGCTTCCACCAGCTGTTCCACAGTCGGCTGGTTGATGAACATGCCGGTCTTACCTTCCTGAATGGTATCCAGGAAGCCACCCGCACGGTAGGCAATCACGGCCTTGCCGCTAGCGCCCGCCTCCAGCGGGGTAATACCGAAGTCCTCATAAGAGATAGCCAGCAGCGCCAAGCAGTGACGGTACGCGTAACGAAGCTGCGCATCCGAGACACCCGAAGCAATACGAACAGTCGGGCCAGCAAGGGCCTCCAGGCGTTCCTTCTCCGGGCCGCGACCAATCACCAGCAGCTTCTTACCCAACTCATTACACGCCTCAACAGCCTTATCAACATTCTTGTAGGGCAGCAGACGCGAAACAATCAGGAAGTAATCGTCCGATTCGGTAAACTCTTCCAGACCCGGAATAGGCTCAACCGGTGCGGTGGCGTCTACCGAGTGCGGCGGGAAGAAAATCGGAACGTCCTTCTTACCGTAGACGTTCTCAATACGCTTCTTAATCACGCTCGCATTCGCCACGTACACCGCCGAACAGTGAGCCGCCCAGTGATCCCACAGCATCAGTGCAGGACGCAGAGTCTTCAGCAGCAACGGCACGGGACCGGTGCTCTTCTCACCCAGGTACTGATCGCTCAGGTACAGCCAACGCGCCGGCGAATGGCAGTAAATGAACTTACGACCAGCAAAGTTGAAGCCGTGCGCCCAGCCGGTCGTCGACACCACAGCACGCTCAGCCGGCACCTTCAAGAGAGAAGAAGCAAACGGCAGAATCGGCAGAGCCATACGGTGGTTACGACGCAGGTAGCCAATCTTGTTCAGCGGACTCGTGATAATCTTCGCGTCCTTGAACTCGGGGAAGGTGCCCTCCGGGTCGTACAGAGTCGTGTAAATCGGTGCATCCGGGAACGCACGGTGCATTGCCAGCACAACACGCTCCGCACCGCCGCGCTGAGTCAGGTAGTCGTGGGCAATTGCAATCTCTTCAGTAGCCTCAGGCTTCACCAGCGGCACGTAACGACGCACCAGGCGGCCAAGCTTCTTGAGGCTCTTCGGGATATCCGCAAGCACCGCGTCAGGGTTCTTCGGCCCGGTAAACGGAGCGGAGGTCAAGAGCTGAGTGAGTGACATTTTCTTTTCCTCCTAGAAAACTTTCTGAGCTCGCTCAGGATAGTGAATACCGGCGTAAGATGCAGCCTCAACCTGCAGTGCCACAAGCTTCTCAGCCGCCTTAGCCGGCAGCTTGAGCAGAATCTTATCGCTCGCATCCCCCAGAGCCTTGATGGTCTTCTCGGTGGTGAAACGAGCGAGGGTCTTGACCAAGAAACCCCAGGGACCGGTCGGGTTCGGGGCAGGGTGCGCCGCATCGCCGTGCTTACGCACGAAGATGGTGCGAGCAGAACCCGAGTGTAGGGCACGCAGGGCACGCACCGCAGTGGTGGTAGCCTCAGCATAGTGCTTGACTTCAACCTCATCAGAGATGATGATGCGGCCACCAGCGTCATGGACCATTTTGCCCATGTCTACGTCTTCCCACCCGTAGAGGCGGTACGCAGGGTCGTATCCGCCAGTACGGTCAAAGTACTCCGCAGAGATAGAAGAGTTGCCGTTCCAGTACAGCCAACGGCCTTCTTCAGCTACGCTGAGGGCTCCCTCCTTGAATCGGGCATCGCGGAAGTTACCGTACACACGAGAATAGGGAGTGTCCGGGTACACGTTCTTCAAGGTACCAATCACACCGTCATAATCACGGTGCAGGCGAATCTGCGCCTCGACATAGTCGGATGCCGGCTCAAGATCGTCATCACAACGGATGAGGATATCCGCATCAGCCGCACGGTGACCAGCGTTCAGCGCTGCCACACGACCGCGGTTCTCCTCGAAAACAATCTTGGTCAGGTTCAGCTTGCCTTCCGCAATGTAGCGGTCAAGCACAGCTTCGCTGTTGTCAATATCGCCGTCGAGGACCACGATAACCTGGAAGTCCTTCTCGGTCTGGGCGGCAAGCGCATCCAGCGGGTAGTGCAGAATATCTGCACCACCGCGAGAGGGAATGATAACCGCAGCCTTGTAGCGGTGGGTAGTCGTCATAATTTTCCTTCGGGGTTTGAGTGAGAGGATATCCGTTGGGAATGGCCTATACGTTTAGAGGCACCTTAGCGGATAAAACGTTCCAGGATCTCACCGACACGGACCTGACCAGCCTCAGGCGAATAGTTCTCCTGCCAACGCCAGAACAGCTCGGAGGTTCGCTCCGCCAGGGCATCCGTATCTTCTCGAAGCTCAGTACCCAGGCTCTTAATGGCCTGTGCAAGAGCTACCGGCTGATCAGCAGGCACAACGTACGGGTACGACGCGCCGCCCAGCACCTCCGACAGAGCACCAGCATCACTGACAACCACAGGGACGCGCGCGCTCATCGCTTCAGCGACCACCAAGCCAAAGGACTCAGGGGCAATCGAAGGTACAACAAGCATGTCAATGTCACCGAAAAGACGGTCTGGGGTAGTCCAGCCCAAACGCGTGCTGAACGTAGCAACACGGGCTAGGGCGTCCTCAACCTCAGCACGTTCTTCATCAGTTGCGAAGACAGGCTCGCCACCAATCACCAGGTCGTATTCAATGCCGTTAGCGTTCAAGGAGCTCATCGCCTGGCACAGGGTTGCAATACCCTTGGACGGGGTCAAACGTCCCAGGTAACCGATACGGAGGCGTCGCTCCCCCACCCGGTGATCCAGCTCAGTGGACACACCACTGACCCAGTTCGCGAACAGCTCGCTACCGGGGCAGGCACGAGCCACATAGCGGCTAGGCACCAGGGTGACAGACGCCTTATGGCGGGCAAAGGGTACGAGCTTCGCGTTCACACCGGTAGGCAGCTGGTGCAGGTGCACGATGCGGTTCTTACGGCCGCCCGTTGCCGCTGCGGGAACCAGACCATTGCACCACAACAGAACGTCCTTATGGCGAGCGTGCCAGCTACGCAGAGCCACCATGTACTGTGCGCGGTTCTTAGCCGGCAAGACAATGCGGGGGAACCCCTCATCCGCAGCAGCTTCTACAAGCTGCTTCGGCTCGGAAGGACCCACAATAGTGACCTTGTAGCCAAGGCTACGGGCTGCGCGAGCAATATTCAGGAGCATGACCTCGCCGCCACCTATGTCACCGTTATTGGTAGCTATATAAAGCTCTTTCATCGTTATATTTTCCTTGCCCGCTGGCGGATAGAACTGACGTCAAACGATTTAGAAGTAGTCGGCTTCTTAGGCGTTTCTTGGGGGGGTACAGAGACAGGAGCTTCTTGCTCGATGAGCTTGCCGTTCTGCGGCTCAGGTTTTTCATCACTGCTCTGCACCTTCTGCATAGCACCTGGTTCATGATGACCGCTATCCGAAGCGTCCAGATCCTTATCCGGGTTCAGGTACAGCAGTGCAAGACCCACCACGATAGCCCACGGCACAGTCAGAATCACCTCACCAAGACGCTGGGAGGTAATAATGATAATCACCATTGCGGCTTCGGCAATAACAATGCGCTGAGCACGCGGCTGCTTCCAGATGAATGCGGCAGAAATCATCAAGGATACAATCACAATCATATAGAGCCATCCAGCCTCCTGGACCAGCGTCATATATGAGTTATGGAAGTAAAAGTATCGATCTTGTAGTGGAACCTGTGCAGTACCCAGACCGCCGCCGTACCACGGAACCACATCAATCATGCGGTACATTCCTTCATCAATTCGCTGACGCAATAGGTCACTACCGAGTCGATCCGCGAAAGCACCAGCACGCGCGAAATTATCTTCCAGGTAGTTCACGCCTAGATAAAACAGATACGCCAGAACAGCTTTGCCGAAGAGATTCAGGCGGTAGGAGAAGTACAGCCACAGGACGGCGAATGCATACGCAGCCAATGAAGTACGAGAACCAGTCAACCACAACATGCCCGCAGTAATAGCGATAGCGACAAGGCGGTGACTTGTCTTTCTGACCATGGCGACAAAGAGGAAACCGAAAAGCGCATAGTACAGACCCGATTGGTTCTTATCATTGAGCCAACCGGTCAACGTACCGCCATAGTTATCAGGTGCTATACCCGCATAGAAGCCAATGACGTTGACCAAGAGGCCAAAGGCCACACCAAACAGTAGAGAACGGATATCAATCTTCTTCTGCGCAATCTGCAGAGCAAGCAGTACCACAACCGCCATACGCACAGCACGACGAATCGCATACTCAACAGGGAAGCTATTGAACGTCAAAGTCTCGAATAGTGCCCAACCAATGGCTAGCAGAAGAATCGTAAAGAATAGCCCGTTGTAGGTGTTCTCGATTTTGGCAGGCTTAGTCAAGTTGTAGAGTACAAGCACCATCACCACGACAGTTCCCACCGGCATAGCAAAAAACGCTGTTGTAATACCAATAAAAATCAGGCCAAACCCTGCCCAGAAGTCGAGCATTGACAGTTTCGAAACACTACTAGCAAGGTATTTCGCTTCAGTCTTCGTAGCCTGTCCAAAACGAGTAGCATTGCTCGAAGAGGTACCTGCGGAAGCTGGGTACTTAGTTCCAGATGCAGGTTGAGAGTGAGCTGCAGTCATTTCTTCTCCAAAGTACGAGCGTATATCTCAGTAGTTTGAGCAGCCATCTGCTCATTCGAGATCCAGGTGAAAGGCTCAGACTCGCCCTTCAGCAGCTGCTGGCGCATAGCCTGCAGAACATCCTGAGTCAGGGTTGCACTCTGGCGGTCCACCAGCTCGTCGGCACCCAGAATCTCCGGGTTGCCGCCCACAGCGGTAGCGACCGTCTTCAGGCCGGCTGCCTTAGCATCCAGCAGAGTGTAGGAGCAGTTCTCCCACACCGACAGCTGAACAATCATGTCGCTACGGCCCATCGCCTCAATCGGGTTAACGAAACCGCTGAAGGTCACCGAATCACCCAGGTTCAGACGCTGCGCCTGAGCCTGCAACTCGGACGCCAAATCGCCAGAGCCCGCAATCTCAAGATGAGCCTGCGGGTAATCAGCACGAAGCTGCGCAAAAGCATCCAGCAACACGTCAATACCCTTCTCAGGGGACAGACGAGACAGCGAAAGAATACGCGGACCGCCCTCGGCAGGTACACGCTGCTGCTCAACAGCCGCGCGCACCTCAGGGATATCCACGCCGTTGTACACCAGCTCCACGCCGCGAGCGCCCCACTTGGCACGCATCTGATCAGCGGTGGAACGGGAAACAGCAATCGCCTGGTCGGTGCCCCACAGGCGCACACGGTGTACGGTTTCCATGAGCTTAGAACGCCAGGAGCTGCCGTGGTACACCGAATCATTACCGGCGATACCGTGTTCAGTGGTCAGAAGCTTCGGCACGCAGGTGCCGCGCTTGATAACGCTACGGATGCGTAGCGCGTTGACTACAGCGGTCGCTACAACGTCCGCATACGCCAGGTGGCTGTGCACAATATCCGGGCGAAGCTGCTCAACAGCCTTCTGCAGAGAAACAAAGGAAGTCTTAAAACCGTAGTCGGGGCCGAACTCAGCCTTGATGACGGTGACGCCCAGTTCCTCAAGGCGGCTCGTGAGCTTACCTTCGGGTGCGAGAACCACCAGGTTAAAGCCGGGGAGCCCGGCACGTGCCATATCGACAACGTGCCGAGCTACTCCACCAAAATCGGGAACCGGAACGACCCAAAGAGCCGTTGGTGTAGAGGTCATGCCTTAGTCAACTTTCGAGTGAGGAAAGAACGGAAGGATGCAGAAACCTTAGTTTCAATGGAAATATGCACCAGGTAGGCGAAGCAAATCACCAAAACCAATGCAATAATACGTGCTCCCCAGGGGCCAGCCACCGGGTAGAACATATCAACAAGCATATAACCGACCATAGCGTGGCCCAAGTACAGGGGGTAGGAAATACGCCCCAAGAAATTCAGCGGACCCTTCGAAAGTACCGGAACGTTCTTCAGGTATACAACGATGAAGAACACCAGACTAATCAGTGCCACACCGATTCCATGAGCAAGATCATGCATCAGTGCTGCGTTGAGGGAAGCCAGAATCGCAAAGTACGGAATATGCCAGGTGAACTTCCGATCATGGCTGTACATGAAGAACACCATGCCCAGGCTAAAGAGCGAGGAGTGCTCCGCAACAGCAGCCCACACAATCATCTTCGGTGCTCCACCGAGAGAAGCCTCCGGGTGGAAGAGCAAACACAGAACCGTACCGATAACCGACCAGGTGAGCAGAATCGTAGTCAGTTCCCTACGGTAGATCTTTCCCTTCCGGATAATCAGGTACAGGGCAACCATCACGTAGAACTGCAGCTCCACTGCCAGGGTCCAGTACACCTGATCCACGTTATCCACACGCAGGAAGCGTTGCAGCATCGTCGTGTTAATCAGGGTCTGCGGAATCGTAATATGGCGTCCGGGGTTTCCGTAGATGAAATACACCAGAGCCGATACAGCCAGCGCGAACCAATAGGTCGGGTAAATACGAGAAAAACGCGAAATAGCGAACTTCAGCGCAGACCCGCTCTTGATGGCACTGAGCAGAATTACGAAACCAGAAATGATGAAGAAGAGCTGAACACCCAACTCGCCCAGAGGAATGTCATAGGGCGAAGGAGCAGTCCGCGGATAGTTCTCCGTAGCAGGAACACCCAGGTGATAAATCACCACAGTAATAGCAGCCAGGCCACGGAACCCGTCCAGCTCCCGGAAACGCCCGGGAGTGATGAAGTCCTGATCTAGAACTTCACCCTCCCGAGCTTTTACGGTCTGAGACTTGGCCATAGACGCCGGTCCTACAGCCACTTCTCGAGGCGGTCCAGTGCGGTGAAGAAGCCCTCACCGTTGTTGATGTGGCCCTGCCAGATTTCGGGAATGAAGGAAGCCTTCGGTGCCAGCTCACGCAACTGCTTGCCCAGGGATGCCCAGTCGACATCGCCTTCGCCAACCTGAACGCCCTCACCGTCAACACCGGTGCCGTCCACCAGGTGCAGGTGGATGGACAGCGGTGCCAGCTGCTCAACAGCCTCCGACAGCGGAATGTTCAGGAAGTTGCAGGCAAGCATGGTGTGGGAGATGTCCAGGCAGAGCGCGGTGTCGAATGCACGCGAGAACTCCGCGGTGTCCTTCGGATCCAGGAACAGGTTGTGGTACTGCTGACCACCCATCAGCCAGGGGTACGGAGGCAGAGTCTGAGCAGCCAGGCGAACGCCAGATGCGTCCAGACGCTTCAGAGCCTCACCGATACGCTCGTACTTCTCAGCACGTGCAGCAACGGGGATATGCTTGTCCTTGGTAAAGCCACCCATGGTCACAACCATGACCGGGTCCTCATCCACAGTGAAGTAGCGAGTCAGGTCACGGGTGATGTCGATGGTGCGCTGCACCTCAGCGATGGAGCGCTCCCACACCTCAGGATCCTTGGACGCGAGATCCACCAGGAAGTCACCTGCGAACAGGTCGGGCAGGTGGGTGGTGAAGCCCATGTCCAGCTTGGAGTCAAAGACGTCGTCGATGTTAATCTCGAGGTCCTTGTAGGAGAAGTGGAACTCCAGGAAGTCCGGCTTTGCCTCTTCAATCAGCGGCTTGTAGTCGTGGTAACGAACCGGCAGACCCCAGGGACGGTCGAACTTGAAGTCGCGGCGGGTCACCAGGTCGTCCTTCAGGTCGCCCTCGAAGAAGAACGAGCCTTCTTCAACGTCGCGCTGCATGGTGCGGCCCAGCAGCTGCGGCAGGTAGTTCGGCTGCAGACCGCGGCCGGGGGACTTCACAGCAACATCAGCCTCGGTCACGACCTCGCCCTTAGCAATGTGGCGGGTAGCAACCAGGGACTTAGCCAGGTTCACGCGGTTCATCAGCTCACCGGTGGACACCTCACGAGGAGCAGCAGAACCAATAGCCGCCTCAACCTCACGGATCTGCTGGACCATTGCCTTGAATTCCTCAGGCAACAGGGAGACGGTGTGGTCGTTACCCTCGAGGGTCTTGTCGGTGGTGAAGTGCTTCTCGATGATCTTCGCGCCGCGAGCAACAGCAGCAATCGGCACATGGTAGCCACGCTCGTGACCGGAGTAACCGACCAGGCACTGACCGATCTCAGCCAGGCGATCCATGTACGCCAGGTTGACGTCCTTGAAGGGTGCCGGGTATGCGGACTGGCACTGCAGCAGAGCGTAGGACGCGCCAGCGTTACGCAGCAGGGCAACCGACTCGCGGATTTCCTCTTCGCGGCTCATACCGGTGGAAACCAGCATGGGCAGGCCGCGGGAAGCCACGTCGCGCAGCAGCTCGTGGTTGGTCAGGTCAGCAGAAGCAATCTTCATGCCCTGGATGCCGTAGTCAACCAGCGCCTGAACGGAGGGTGCGTCCCAGGGGGTGCACATGATGTCCATGTCGTGCTGCTTGACGTGGTCGAAGACCTCGTACATCTGGTCAACGGTCAGGGAGAAGCGAGAGAGCAGGTCCAGGGTGTACTGAACGCCCAGGTCCTCACCTGCGGTTGCTGCGCCGCGCTGGCGGTACAGAGCGTCCATGTCGCGCAGCTGGAACTTCACAGCGTCCGCGCCGGACTCAACAGCCAGGTCCACCAGTTCCTTAGCGAAGTCAACGCTACCCTGGTGGTTGTTACCAATCTCAGCAATGATGAAGGAGGGGGAATCCTCGCTGATGGTGTGCTTACCGATGCGCAGGACGTCCTGCTCATCCATCGCCAGTGCCACAAGGTGACCGCGCTCGTCGGTCAGCGGCACGTGGTTGATGCCCTTCGCGAAGTATGCGCGCAGGGTCTCGGGATCAGCATCAGCCGGTGCGGTCTGCGGGTTGGTGTTCGCAGCGTCTAGGGCGCTGGTCTCCAGGGATGCGGTCGGGTTAGCAATCAGCCAACGACGGAAGTCACCGTCAGAGAGCGAACCGCGCAGAATACCGGACTCATTCACCAGGAAGATGATGCGCTGGCCGTTAGCAGAAATCTTCTGCAGGGCGTTGAGAATCGGGTCTTCAGCGAAGACCACGTAGGGGGCAATATTGCGTTCAATAATCACGATTTTGACCTTTTCGTTTGAGCGTTTAGTTGAATGCCTGAGTGCTGGTCAAGCCGGAAGCGGCAGAAGAGGTACTGCCGCGGGTGAAGGTTACTTGCCTTCGGACAGGATCTGAGTGAGCTGGTGCTCTGCCACGGAGAAGTCAATCGGTGCGTCAATATCGACACCCTCGACCTCGTCCAGCATGAACAAATCAATGGTACCGCCGGGGTAGCCCGCCAGGCGGTTGTGGTGGTCCATGTACACGTGGGTCTTGGTGATGTACATCGAACCGTTCTCACGGTAGCGGAAGGTTTCCTTGGTCAGCTCCTGGCGGCGCGGGCGAGCCATAATCTCGAACGCCGCGGTGGGCTCACCGTCAGCGTGCCAGGTCCAGATGAACGGACCAATCGGAATCACACCGACCATGGAGTCCTTACCGTTCTCCGCGAACTGGCGGACCGCACGAGCCAGAGTACCGGGCAGACGCACCGGGCTGGTTGCCTGCAGCAGCATGACAGCCTCGGGTTCCCAACCGTTTTCGGTGTAGAACTCGATGGCGTGCTCGATGACCGGCTCGGTTGCAGTGGTGTCTTCAGCCAGGTGTGCCGGACGAATGAACGGTACCTCAGCACCGTACTCGCGGGCGATATCAGCCAGCTCAGCATCGTCGGTGGAGACGACAACACGCAGCTCGTGCTCGCCGGCTACTTCTTCCTTAGCAGCCAGTGCCTGCTCGATGGTCCATGCGACCAGCGGCTTACCCGCGATGGGGCGCAGGTTCTTACGCGGAATGCCCTTTGAGCCACCGCGCACGGGGATGACGCAGAGAATACGCATTATGCCTCCAAAATTTCAATCATGAGTTCAGCGATACGCTGTGCCGGTTCCTTCTTCGGCTGAACCGGTGCCGGGGTCGGTTCCTGACCCCACTGGTTCATGCCGTAGCGGTCCCAGAATTCCACGAGCCATGCCGGCGGTGCCGGGTGGTAAACCCACGCCGGGATACCGCGGATCGCAGCCTCCAGAACGCCGGTAGAGAAGATGGACACCACCGGGTTTGGCACCTCGTTCAGCGGGGTACCGGAGCGGTCAATGCGGATGCCTTCCTTCTCCCACAGCTTGTGGGTCAGCACCGACAGCTTGTCCTTCTCGCTCGGGTGCGGGCGGTAGGTTCCACCAAACTTCTTCAAGAAGGAGTGCGAAGCGTACGCGAAGGATGCGCGCGGCAGTTCCGCACCGTGCATCTGTCCTAGGAAGATCGGTTCCAGGTCGTTCTGTTTCTGCGCCTCAGCACCGGCTGCCTTCTGCGCCGCGAGGTAGAGCAGCTGCGAACCCACCGCGTGAGTGGTGACATCGCGGCGGCCTGATGCCCAGAATTCGGCATCAGCTTCGCTGAAAGCCAGCAGGGTACATCCGACCGGTAGCGGCGGTGCCTGAGGCACCAGCAGGCCGTGCTGAACCATCCAGTACTCTGCGCCAATTGCACGAGAGAACTCGTAAGCTACTGCACCGCGGCTGAGGAACTGGGCTGCAGAAAGCACAATGCGAATATCAGGCAGGAGGCGCATCAGCTCGTCACCGGAAATCTCCTGCTCGGTCCAGTCCTTGCGCGAGTAGTGCTCGCTCGCGTACTGTCCGTCCAGGTACTCGCTAGCGTCCTCAGGAACCCACAGAGCCACGTCAACAGCATCTAGATGCTTAAGAGGCTCCAAGATTGCGTTGCGGTTCGTCGGAGAGAACGAATCCATAACGATCAGCACCTGAGGCTTAGTACCGCGAGTGTACAGAAGGCCGTGTACGGGTTCCTCCGCAATGGTTCGGGAACGTGCAGAGTCAAGAAGCGCTTTCAGCTTATACTTAGCCCACTTCAGCTTCTTCTGACGCCTCTGCCACGCCTGCCAAGCATCCAAATCTAGAGGGTATTTAAGCATCCTGCTTCTCCCCAGAACGGACTCGAATAACGGTAGCCGGGATGCCCACAGCCACAGCGTTAGCCGGAATGTCGCGGGTGACCACAGCTCCAGCACCAATCACCGCACCATCTCCAATGGTGACACCACCGAGCACGGACACATTCTGACCAAGGAAAACGCGATCGCCAATCACGATGTCGCCTCCGGGCTGCACATCATGCAGAGAGTCCAGAGGGTGCTCGCCAGAATTGACCATCACGTTATCGGCAAAGACACAATCCTTACCAATAGTCACATTCGACAGAGCGTGAATATGGCTACGGTGACCGACATAGGTCCCAGAACCAATACGCAGAATACCTCCGGCTTCAGAAGCGATCCAGGCATCCTCGTAAATTGCGATCTGGTCACCAAGGTAGATGTTCTCTACACCGACCATACGCAGAGGGCGGACAAGAACAGTCCCCGAACCGAAAGAGCCGAACGCCCGCGAGTACAGGGTCTTGCCCAGCAGGTCTGCCATGTGCCAACGCACGCTCGGCATCTTGGTCACAATCTTAGAAAGGTTTAGGCCCATAGCTGCTCCAAAATCTTTACACGCTGATCGAAGGTGTGCTCAGCCAGAGTACGCTTCTGACCAGCTTCACGAATCTGACGAGCCCACTTCGGCTCACGGAAAATACGGGTACAAATCTCGATGAGCTCATCAATGCTCTCGTAGACCAGAACCTCTTCCCCAGGAATGTAGTAGCGATCCACGTCAGCGCGGTCAATCACCTGCAGAGCGCCCACGCCGGGAGCCTCAAAGGTACGCATGGTGAAACCATCCTGGTTATTGTGGATGTTCAGCGTTGCCGGGGAGGACGCCATAATACCGTACGCCTCGGAGCGGTCAACATCGCGACCTGCGGGCACGCCGGAATCCTTGAACTGCTTAGTGCGCAGAATATCGTAGGGGTGACGCGACCAGGCACGACCGTAAGCACGCACCGGCAGACCGGCTGCGACCAGCGCCTGCAGGGTCTCCTCACGGTTGGGGTACTTAGCACCCACAAAGTTGATGGAGTCCTCGCGCATGGGGACAACCGGGCAATGGGTGTCGTAGGCGTTGGGCATATCGAGCACCTCGAAGCCCTGCTCACGCAGGTGCTGCGCGTCCAGCGGGCTGTAGCTTGCCAGCGAGCCCAGGTGGTGCAGGTCCTCTTCGGTGTAGCTCATGCGGCGCATTTCGTCGTAGAGCCAGGTGCCGTAGCGAACACCGGAGGTCTTCAGCAGGTCCCACCATTCGCGGGAGAGCATATCGCCCTTAATGACCAGCACAATATCGGGGCGGAATTCGTTGAAAGCGTCAATAGCCTTACGGGTAGCCTGCGCTGCGAAGCTTTCGGGGCGGTACTTCTCGGGCAGCTCGTGGGCAAGCTTGTTGAGGATGCGCTCGGGCAGAGTACCCGGCGCATCGTAGATGTGGGTGCGCACTTCGTATCCGTGCACTTCCAGGGATGCCTGAATTGCCTTCCAGTACCCGTGGAATGCGGGCGAGAGCAGTAGAAGTTTGGGCTGAGTCATATGAGGATTGAATCCTGTCGGCGTTTGCTATAAGAACCCGCAGGGTAAAACCGTGCGGTGCTATGTGTTGGAGTGAAGAGGAACGGAAAGTTTCACCTACAACTTGAGGCAAAACATACCTATTGAAATTTTACAACGAAAGCAGGAGACGACACACTCGAGTGCACTGTGTCGCCTCCTACGTTCTATATGCGCCTTCTTACGAAGAGAGCTAGAAATCCTCCGGAATTACTCTTGCAGACTCCGCACGTTTCGTGCCTAGTTCTCGCGGCGCTCTGCCTTGGCAATACGCTCCAGCTCGGTGGCAAGGAAGCCACGAGCGTCCACATCCTTATTGCGCAGGCCGCGCACCGAGTTCACCGCAAAGTTTGCGTAGCTGGTAGCACGCAGAGCAGCAGCGAGCTTCTTCTCCCAGCCCCACTTATCCGCATAAATGAAGCGAGCGGTGGTCAGCCACTGCACACGACGCTCGGAGGGCGAAGATCCGCCACCCTCGTGGGTTACAGTCACCGAAGGAATCAGGTAACGGTCCACACCAGCGTTCGAGAGGCGGTACTGGAAATCCACCTCTTCGCTGTTCATGTAGAAACGCTCATCCATGCCACCGATGCGGTTGAAGGTCGTACGAGGAACAACCATGCATGCACCCATAACCCAGTCGACCTTCGCGTCCGAGGTACCGGTGCATGCTTCAACGTCGTGACCGACGCCGCGGTGCCACCAGTCGGTCGGCTTGAAACGAGCCAGCGGAGTGAACCATTCCCACGCAATATGCGCTGCGGTGGGGAACTTACGTGCGACCCACTGCTGCTTGCCGTCGTGGCCAATAATCTGGGGGCTAGCCAGTACCTCGCCGTGGCGTTCCACGGCTGCGAGCATGCGCGAGACGAAAGTGTTATCCAGCTCCAGGTCGCTGTTGAGGATGAAAACCCATTCACCGGTCGCGGCAGCAACACCGGAGTTCACAGCCTTACCGAAACCACCGTTAACAGGGCGGCGAACCACGGTCACGCCCTCAACCTCGGGGAACGGGATGGGCGAAACATCATCAGAGACAATAATCTCAATGTCTGCGGAGTCAATGCCCTGCTGAGCACGCAGAGTGTCAATAATGGCAAGAACCGGCTCCGGCTCGCCGTAGAAAGGAATAACCGCAGAAACGCGGGGAAGGAAGGTCATGTATTACAATCTTTCTTGAGTGAGAGGGATAATAGAAACCACCGTAGCGGTGGATGCTATCGTCTCTAGGATTATACAACTTCACTACTTTTTCAGCTGCACTTTTCAATCACCTATGCAGTTAACAAATACTCGCCCACTATCAACTCGCTATCTTACACATCCGAAAGGGGACTTTCTCGTGGATTCTGATATCCAACCCATCAATGAATCAGAAAGGGTCGCCGTATACACTGTTCAGCACCCCGCTTTCAAACGTGCTGTCGATACGGCTTACAACTCTATTCGCCATAAGTATCTGGGGAAATATATTAACCTTCTACGCCGCGGCGAAAAATTTATTCTCCTTTCCTACCCCATCTCCCGGGGAGGTAATTGGCTGTATCTATGGGCCCGCGCGGCTACTCTCCGCCATCACGGCACCGACAAAGCATCTTTGCTCTATGGTCCCGGGATGGAGGCATGGACCGAGGAGTTCCCGAAGCTTGCCTCCATTACGGCTTCTTCGTCAGAGTATACGTTCTTTACCCGCCGTAGCGGCTACTTCCCGACGGATATTGAGAAGGATATCAGCGAAGAAGATTTGCACTTTTTTATTCGCGAGTACCTTCTTTCTTCAGAGTCCTTTAGCGAGCGCCTTGCAAGAATGCAGGACATAGTGGATGAAAATTCTCTCGTCATTAACATTCGCCGTGGCGATTACTATTCTGTGCCTCAAATTAATGAGGTTTTCGGAATTGATACGGTGACCTATGTGGAGGAAGCACTGAAGAAACTTCAGGATACCGTAACTCCTTCAAAGATTATTTTTGTATCAGATGATCTTCAGTGGTGCGAGGAAAACCTCTCACACCTGAACTCAGTAGCACCCTGTATCTTTGAAAAGCAGGGTTCCGGTATGTTCGACGATCTGGCCCTTGTGGCCAGCGCCCCTTACCTGATTCTGACCAACACGACTTTCGGTTATTGGGGCGCCTATATCGGTGAGTTGCTGGCCCAAAAGCTCGTCCTTTCCCCTGATATTCATCAAGTTATTTCTGAAGATGCTCGTATCTATCAGAGCCGCCCAAAGATGCACCGTACTCATTGGGTTGCTGTGCATCACCCCGAAGGTAAAAACTGGATTACGGGTGAAATGCTGTGATTAACGCTCTTAAATCCCTCAAGCACCAGCTTTTCGTGCTGAAAATTAATCATGATAAAAAACGCGAAGCCATTGCGCTCCGTGAGAGTACTGAGTTTAAAGAACGTTACGCTTCGCTCGATAAAACATTTACCCACACGGTTCTCCCCTCCGGCCCCTTTATATGGGGCATAACCATGGTGAAGAACGAAGCAGATATCATCGAGCAGACAATCCGACATCTATTCGATCAAGGTGTGGACCATATCTTAGCAGCTGATAATGGCTCTTCAGATGGGACCTATGAGATACTGCTCGAACTCAGCAAGATCCTACCTGTGCACGTTATTCAGGACCGTGAACTAGCCTACTACCAATCAGAGAAAATGACCTGGCTTGCTGACCGGGTGATGGAGGCGGGCGCTGAATGGATTATCCCGTTCGACGCTGATGAATTTTGGTATGGTGTTTCCGCTCCGCTATCGGAAGTCCTACGCTCGCAAAAGGGGCGCACTATCGAACTGACGAAGCTGTACAACGTTTTTCCCAGTATTGAAGGACCTAGTCTCAGGGTTGATCCAACTCCCCACTGGGACCTGAAAGTGTGTTTCTCACGCTGGGAAAATGCCGTTATCAAAATGGGTAACCATGAGGTCATTGCACCGGGTAAGCAGAAGCTTAATGAAGTTGCTATCATCCACTACCCCTGGCGTTCAAAGGAACAATTTGCTCGCAAGCTACGTCAAGGGGCTAAGGCATTGGAAGCCACCGATTTGCCTGAAGATATGGGGTACCACTGGAGACGTAATGGTGATATAACCTTTGAAAGTGCTACCCCCCTGTGGGAAGCACTTTTGCGCGGCGAGGTTGACCATGAGACCATCACTTGGCGTCCAACCGGCCCTCTTACACCTATTGGTTCTTTACCTCAAGAGTTTAAAGAAATCGTTCATTTGCTCAATGAGAAGACGAGCACAGGTATTTAACGCGGATCTTTCCAGACGGTAAAAATACAATATAAAACCAAAAGAAGGGGCTCTCGTTCATGACGAGAGCCCCTTCTTTTTTAGATATGCAAGCTATGAGACTAGTCCGGCAACTGGCCCAGCTTCACCAGGTTAGCGAACTCTGCGTTTGCTCGCTGCACCTCAGCGAAGGTGCCTTGATTAGCAATTCGGCCATTGGAGAGATAAACCAGCTGATCAACATTGCGAACTGTCGATAGACGGTGAGCGACAATAATTACAGTGATATCCTTCGAGATTCGCTCAATGGTCTTCGTAATCTTGTGCTCAGTCTCGTTGTCCAATGCACTGGTCGCTTCGTCCAAGATTAACACGCTCGGGTTACGGTACAGGGCACGGGCGATGCCCATACGCTGCTTCTGGCCGCCCGAAAGACGGGTCGCGTTGTACCCCAGTTTAGTGTCCAGGCCATTTTCCAAGGACTCTACTACCTCAGTCAGCGCAGCAACTTCAAGGCAGTACTTAACACGCTCAACATCAATCTCATGTGGCTCAAGGCCAAAAGCGACTGCTTCAGTTACAGTACAGTCTGCGATAAAAACATCCTGAGGCACATAACCAATTCGCTGATGCCAAGAACGCAAATCCTTTTGAATCGACTCACCATTCTTCAGTACCTGTCCATTGGTCGGAGCAAAGAGGCCCAAGATTAGGTCAATTAGAGTCGTCTTGCCCGATCCGGAGCCACCCACGAAGGCAATTGAGGATCCCATCGGGACATCCAGCGTAATATTGTTAAGAACCGGCTTATCGCCATCAGGGTACTGGAAGCTCAAATTATCAATCTGAATGTCAATCGGTTCAATCGTTTTATTGATGTACTCGTAATCATCCGGAACAACAGGCTTGGAAGCTAGGTTAAACATTCGGGCTTCAGGCGTGAGCTGCTCGATCTCCTTCACAAGTTCGTCGCTGGCATGTTCACCTGCACGAATGTTGCCAAGGGATGCCACCATGCGAGTGTAGTTCGGCAGGATTCGGATACAAGCACCTGCGAAGAGAAGCAGATACCCAGTGCTATCTGCACCCTGAGTTGCGCTCATAAACGCAAGAAGACCCGCAATACCCAAGATAAAAATAATTTCAAGGGTGTACTTCGGAAATTCGGACAGGAAAGCACTACGCATAGAAGCACTTACCGCATCCAGACGCTTTTCCTGGTAACGATACATGTAACGATCAGTCGCGTCATACAGACGAATCTCACGGAAGCTGTCTACCGACTCAATCATCGCAGACCATGCACCCCTAGTCGCATTCAGGACAATAACACCCTGTTCACGGTTCTTACGCTTAAGAACGCTCTGCAGAACGAAGGATGTCAGTCCGAAATAAACCATTGCTATCAATGCTGGAACAGGCATAATAACGAGCAACATGACCATAAGCATTAGAATCGACAGCAATTCACCGACAAATCCCAAAACACCGCCGACATAGGCACCGTATGCTTGGGCGGTAACATCATTCACCGCGTTATAAATTGGGGCTGCGCCACGCTTACGGTGATCCAGATAAGGCTCACGAGTGTACCGATTCAAGAGGGCTACCGACACCGCGCTCTGCTGGGTTGCAAGAAAGCTAAGACTCCAGCGACGGACAACCAGCGAAAAAACGCCTTTAAGTACAAACGCAGCAACAAGAGTCAAACCGAAGATAATAATCAAGGTCGGAGTATCTGGGTTGCCAAAGAAATTAGAAACTTTCAAGATGAAACCCTCACGGGGAGCTCCCATAGCAAGGTTCACCAGGGGAAGCACCAGCGCAACACCAAGCATCTCGAACAGCGATACAAGGAAAAGGCCAATGATATTGACGATGAGGAGCCTAAATTTCTTACCAGGGAAGAAAAGTCGGATCTTAGAGTACATAGTCTTCACAATAAAACCTGCACCTTCTGCAGATAACAATCCGCAATAGAACAAATAACTTGAGCGAGAGAAGAAGTATTACAGTATCTGCAATAAATTCAGATTTTTAATCCAAATTTTACTATTAGATACAAAGTTATTCCTTCAATAATAAACAAGTTTGAAATAGGTATTCTAAAATTTAACATTCTGCACCATAAACATCGTTTCTGGTGCTGCAGGCCTGTTTAACTTCTACTACCCATCATAGAGGGACACACTCTCCAAGCCTTCCCCTGCTACCGTTGTATAGAGAAGAGAAATGTAACAAACTGCAAAGAACCCCGTTAAATTTCAGCATCTTTTACCAAAAGACGAAGCTAGTGTTTGCGGATAGAACTGAGGTTTCGTTGCGAGAAGGTTCATGATGCCTTTCTTGACCCGTCACAAAATATAGACAAGACCATGAGTTTGAGGAATGATGAGTAGAGTCTAGGCATAATTCTAGCATGCAGGCTTTCTTTAGCTATGGAGAGATTTCTGTACTTTAGGTCATCTTTCGTGGAAAAAACTGGGAGAGATGTCAACTTTACGTACACCTGTAGGGTATTCGCCACACGCAGGAAAAGGAACCGTTGAAGGTGCAAGTAACTCGGTATGATAGATACTATTCATTCAACCAACCCGACACTTCCGGCTTCCCTGTTCACTGTTGGGTACGTCAATTAGAAAAGGCTTTTTGATGGGCATCTTCAACATTAAGTCCCTCAAGGACAAGTACGCTTGGGGCTCCTCCGAGGACAAAACCAACTCCGCAGAAACCACCGAGGAGCAGCAGGCAACCGCCGCCTCTCCCTCCGCAAATATTGCCGACGGAGTCCGCTCCCTCATTAAGAGCAACCCCGAACTGGCGGGTAAGAACCGCCGCGGGGTTGCCGGCCGTACCATCACCCCCGACGGTTCACTCCGCGAAGCCATCGGAGACTACGAAGTCCGTTCCCCCTCCGAGGTAGCCGCTCAGGAAGTCACTCCCGAAGAAGAGCTCAGTGCCGACGGCACTGCAACCGTCTCCGCACAGCCCCTCACCCACACCGATATCGAGGCTACCCCCGGTGACATTCTCGACGTAGACGGCAAGCCCGCAGGCCCCAGCATTATCCGCGTGGGCCAGCATAACGCGCCCACCGTTGATGCCGAAGAGCTCGCCAACCCGGAAGAAGCCAACAGCCAGAGCGCAGGAAACGCACACTCCTCCCCCGTTACTAACTCCCGCAGCGAACGCACCCCGCTCTTCAAGTTCTCCCCCAAGACTCTCAACCGTACCGACAGCACCGGCAAAGACGGCCCCTTCGAAGCACTCTTCGTGTGCACCGGTAACATTGCCCGCAGCGCATCCGGTGAGGTGATCTCCAAGCACCTCGCCGCAGAATACGGTCTGGAAGACAAGTGGATTTTCGCCAGCGCGGGCACCGGAGCACTCGTCGGTCACGGCGTCTACGAGCATGTAGCCAACGAACTTATTGAGCGCGGCTACAACCCCGAAGGTTTCGCCTCCCGCCAGCTCAACGGCCAGATTATCGAGAACGCCACCATCATCCTGGTCGCTGAGAAGGTACACGCCGACTGGATCGTGCGCGAGTGGCCCCAGCACCACGCCAAGATCAAGCTACTCAAGCAGGTTGCACGAATCCGCGAGGACGCACGCCGCGCCGAGCCTCTCTCTTACCTCTACTCGCACGGCGCCCGCCCGCTTGATAGCGACAAGCTGGAAGACCCCTACCGCCGCGGCCCCGCAGCAGCAAAGGTTGCAGTGGATGAGGTGGAGCAGTCCCTCCGCGTGATTCTGCCCTGGCTCGCACAGGCACACCGCTAAGCACACGGCGCTAAATACAGCACTAACCCGGCAGGAACAGATATCTATTCCTGCCGGGTTAGCTTTAGCCTCTACAACTTAGCCTCAATAGCAGAAAGTCCCCCACCGACCAACAGTCAGCGGGGGATTTTCGTTAGGCTTTAGAAGCCTAGTGATCGAAAATCTCGGTCACAGAACCCTCGTCGAAGACCTCACGGATAGCGCGAGCAATCAACGGAGCAATGGAGAGAATAGTCAGGTTATCGAACTGCTTCTCTTCCGGCACGGGCAGGGTGTTAGTCACGATGACCTCCACAGCACCGCACTGAGACAGACGCTCAGCAGCCGGATCGGACAGAACCGGGTGGGTTGCCGCGATGATAACTTCCTTCGCACCCTTGTCCATGAGAACCTTCACAGCGCCAGCAATGGTGCCGCCGGTGTCAATCATGTCGTCAATCAGCACGCAGGTACGGCCCTCGATGTCACCCACGACAGTCTTAGAAACAGCCTGGTTGGGGACGTTGATGTCGCGGGTCTTGTGCACGAACGCCAGGGGTGCGCCGTCCAGCAAATCAGCCCAGTGCTCAGCCACACGCACACGACCGGTATCCGGAGAAACCACGGTCACGTTCGACAGATCCTCAACGCGCTCACGGATGTGCTTAGCCAGCACCGGAATTGCGAACAGGTGATCCAGCGGACCGTCGAAGAAACCCTGAATCTGCGAAGTGTGCAGGTCCACGCACATCAGGCGGTCAGCACCAGCAGTCTTGTACAGGTCCGAGATCAGACGTGCCGAGATAGGCTCACGGCCCTTGTGCTTCTTGTCCTGACGAGCATAGGGGTAGAAAGGAGACACCACGGTAATGGAGCGAGCGGAGGCGCGCTTGAGTGCATCAATCATAATGAGCTGCTCCATGAGCCATTCGTTGATGGGTGCCGGGTGCGACTGAATCACGAAAGCGTCCGCACCGCGCACCGACTCCTCAAAACGGACGTAGGTCTCGCCATTGGCGAAGGTGTATGCGGAGGTGGGCAGCAGGTCGTGGTCAAGAGCCTGTGCGATCTCCTCGGCAAGCTTGGGGTGTGCTCGACCGGAGACCACTACAAGCTTGCGCTCACCGGGGTTGGTAATCTCGCTACTCATGGTGTTGTTCTTTCCTCGAATTAGGATTCTGCCGGTTCCTGAGCGCCAGCAGCCTTGGCGGCTTCGGCGGGTTCGGTACCAGCACGGTTCTTCAGGACCCAGCCCTCGATGGTGCGCTGGGAAGTCTCAGAGTAGGCGAGGGCGCCCGCAGGAACATCCTTACGGATCAGCGCGCCCGCGCCGGAGTAGGCACCGTCACCGACGGTAACAGGTGCAACATAAATGCCTGCGGAGCCCATACGGGCGTGCGCGCCAATAACGGAGCGGTTCTTCACCAGACCGTTATAGTTCGCGAAAATAGAGCCTGCACCAATGTTTGCGCCCTCACCGATGGTGGCGTCACCAACATAGGACAGGTGCGGGATCTTTGCGCCATCGCCAATCTGCGAGTTCTTAGCCTCGCAGAAGGTGCCAAGCTTAGCGTCCTTGCCCAGGGTGGTACCGGGGCGCAGGTATGCGAAGGGACCAACAGTTGCGCCCTCACCAATGACAGCGCCGTAACCGTGCGCGCGGATGATGGTAGCGTCAGCCTCAACGGTCATGTCAGTCAGGGTGGTGTCCGGGCCAATGGTGGCACCGGTAGCGACGGTGGTGGAACCGTGCAGCTGAGTGCCCGGCAGCAAGGTTACGTCGTTTTCAATGGTGACGGTAACGTCAATCCAGGTGTTCTGCGGATCAACAATAGTCACGCCGTTACGCATGTGCGCCTCAAGGATGCGGTTGTTGAGCATACGACCCAGCTGAGCCAGCTGCACGCGATCGTTAGCGCCCTCAACTTCCCAACGGTCCTCAATAGCCAGAGCGGAGGTGCGGTGGCCCTTCGAACGAGCGATGGACAGAACGTCGGTAATGTACTTCTCGCCCTGAGCGTTGTTGGTGGTCACCTCAAGCAGCGCCTCACGCAGGACTGCAGCATCAAAAGCGTAAATACCGGAGTTGATCTCGGTGATTTCGAGTTCTTCGGGGGAAGCGTCCTTCGCCTCAACAATGGCGGTCACCTCGCCAGCCTGGTTACGGACAATACGGCCGTAAGCGCCGGGCTCATCAATGTGGGTGGTCAGGACAGTTACGGAGTTCTTGTCTTCCTCGTGGAAGGCAATCAGTTCGCGCAGAGTCTCGGGGCGAAGCAGAGGAACATCGCCGTAGGTCACCAGGACGGTGCCGGAGACGGATGCCTGCGCATCCAGGGCGTTCAGACCGACCTCAACAGCGCGGCCGGTACCCGGAATCTCATCCTGATCAACGATGGTTACCTCAGGGTCAAATGCAAGAACGTGCTCAGCAACCTTATCGCGCTGGTGGCGTACCACAACAGCGAGGCGCTCGGGGTTCAGATTGCGTGCAGCAGCGACAGCGTGCTCAACCATGGATCGACCACCAATGCCGTGCATGACCTTGGGGGTAGCGGACTTCATGCGCGTACCAGCGCCTGCGGCGAGAACGATCACTGCAGAGGGTGCCAGTTCAGTGTTCACTGGGAAGACTCCTTAGACGAGGTTGTAAGAGTGAGGAGTGAGCGCGGACCGCTAACTCTCTATCAACGGTGCCGTTGAGTGCTTACGCTCCGCCACTAGGACTCGAACCTAGACAAACGGCTCCAAAGGCCGCTGTGCTGCCATTACACCATGGCGGATTATCCTTACATTCACGACAAGCCCCCGCTAGCGGGTCCTCATCGTCATTGACCGCCATTTTGGGCACAGAACAGCGCAATGCAGGAAATGCTTTCCTCAGTTTATCAAATATCTGTGCTCAACTTAGCCGCGCGCCCCGCAATCCCCACAGCTTTTCTCAGCACCGCCAAGTAGCCCCTCATCAAAGCTTGGAGCGCTACTTGAACTGAACACTCACCCTGTACCCTAGAAGGCGTGGCACATCTACTTGGCGGCGAATCGCTGCACCTCGAATTCCCTACCCGAACCATCTTTGAAGGCATCACGGTCGGCCTGAACGAAGGCGACCGCATAGGCATTGTCGGTCGCAACGGCGACGGCAAGTCCACCCTCATGAAGATCCTTGCCGGCCGGCTCGAACCGGACTCCGGCCGCGTTACCGTGCGCGGCGGCACCCGCATCGGCTACCTTGACCAGTCAGACGTCCTCGACGACGACCACACCGTCGGCTACGCGATTGTGGGCGACACCCCCGAATACGAGTGGGCCTCGCAGTCCCGTATCCGCGATGTCATCTCGGGCTTGGTTTCCGATCTGCCCTGGGATGCACCTGTCTCTTCGCTCTCTGGTGGTCAGCGTCGACGCGTAGCGCTCGCCTCCCTGCTCGCGCAGGAGTGGGACGTGCTGATGCTCGACGAGCCCACCAACCACCTGGACGTTGAAGCCATCACCTGGCTCGCTAACCACCTGAAGTCCCGCTGGTCCAAGAATGCTGGCGGACTCATGGTCGTCACCCACGACCGCTGGTTCCTCGACGAAATCTGTACCGACACTTGGGAAGTGCACGACCGCATCGTCGAGCCCTTCGAGGGCGGCTACGCGGCGTACATCCTGCAGCGTGTGGAGCGTGACCGTCAGGCAGCCGCAGCGGAGGCGAAGCGTCAGAACCTGATGCGCAAGGAGCTCGCCTGGTTGCGCCGCGGTGCGCCCGCGCGTACCTCCAAGCCGAAGTTCCGCATTGATGCCGCCAACGCCCTCATTGCGGACGTCCCGCCGGTGCGTGACACCGTGGAGCTGAAGAAGATGGCAGTCTCCCGCCTCGGCAAGGACGTGGTCGACCTCGAAAATGTTTCCGTCGTCTACGACGACCCCTCGATGCCCGGCGGCAAGCGTCCCGTGCTGAAGAAGGTCACCTGGCGTATTGCCCCCGGCGAGCGCACCGGCATCCTGGGCGTGAACGGTGCGGGTAAGTCCACTCTGCTTTCTCTGGTGACCGGTGATCTGAAGCCGACCGAGGGCCGCGTCAAGCACGGTAAGACCGTGAAGGTTGCGACCCTGACTCAGCAGCTCGATGAGCTCAACGAGGTCGCTAACGACCGCGTCTCGGATGTGATTGGCCGAAAGAAGCGCAGCTACATTGCCGATGGCAAGGAGCTGTCCCCTTCGCAGATGCTGGAGCGTCTGGGCTTTACGAGCGCGCAGCTGTCTACCCCGGTCAAGGACCTTTCGGGTGGTCAGAAGCGTCGCCTGCAGCTCATGCTGATTCTGCTGGATGAACCGAACGTGCTGATTCTCGACGAGCCGTCCAACGACCTGGACACCGATATGCTCGCCGCGATGGAGGACCTGCTGGATACCTGGCCGGGCACTCTGCTGGTGGTCAGCCACGACCGTTACCTCATGGAGCGCGTCACCGATCAGCAGTACGCCGTGATTGACGGTTCGTTCCGTCACCTGCCCGGCGGTGTGGACGAGTATTTGGCGCTCTCGGCAGCCGGTGCTGGCGGTTCTGCAGCCGGTAGCGCGCAGGCGCGTGCCGCCTCCTCGGCGCAGGCTTCTGCTGAGCCGGATACCCCGAAGGTCTCCGGTGCCGAGCTGCGTGCGGCGCAGAAGGAGTCCGGCGCGATTGAGCGTCGCCTGGCAAAGCTCGCTGCAGAGCAGGAGAAGCTCTCCGAGCAGATGAGCGCTCATGACGCCTCGGACTACGCCGGTTTGGCGGCACTCGGCGAGCAGCAGCAGGCACTTCAGGATGAGATTGACGAGCTAGAAATGCGCTGGCTCGAACTCTCCGAATTGCTGGGCTAAGGTCTACTGATATAAGGAATGCCGGTTCTAGATTGAATCTAGAACCGGCATTCTTCATATATTCAGCGCTCAGCTACAGCGGCAACTAAGGGTGATTCAGAACCGCACTGACCGCGCTGACCGCGTGGTTGCCCGCAGCGCGAAGAGTGGAGGCAAGAGCCTCCGCCCGAGCCTGCGAAGAAACCAGCAGAAGCACCGTCGGACCGGAACCGGACACCAGGGAGGCGTACACGCCCTCGCTATCGCGCAGGTTCAGAGTCTGCTCCAGCTGCGGGGCGCAGGACAGCGCTGGAGCCTGCAGGTCGTTACGGAGCAGCGGCGCCAAGGAGGCGAGCGCCGCCTCCGAACCATCATAAGAGTTCAGAGCTTCCAGAAGCTCTGCAGGTTCCACCAGCTCACCGGAGGCAGGGTACAGCCCCGAGGCGCGGCCCGCATCCAGCTGTTTGAAGACGCTGGGGGTGGAGAGGCCAAACTGCGCGGCAACAATCACCAGGTGCAGAGGCTCCCGAGGCGCCACAACATTCTGCAGCTCGGTACCGGTCCCCTGCCCCAGGGCGAGGGTCTGCCCGAGCGCGGCGCGCACGCTAAAGGGAATATCGGCACCCAGCTGCGCGGCGAGACGTTCATAATCTGTCTGGGTCAGGAGCGCACCGGTGCGGCCGGTTGTGTGCAGGTAGCGGTCTGTAGCAATGAGGGCGGCAGCCGCATCCGCTGAGCCGCCAGCCATACCGCCTGCCACGGGCACAGCCTTCGCAATATGCAGGTGCAGCGCCGGGACAGATTCGATGCCGTGCTCCGCAAGAATCAGCGCAGCGGCACGATACACGAGATTCCGCTCATCCATCGGCACATCGGCTGGGTCGAACTGCCCCGCCTGCATCTGCTGATCCACCAGGGAGCCGGGCACAATATCCATGCTCAAGCTCAGCCCCGGTGCCTGCCCCTCAGAGACCGTGATGGTCTCTGTCAAAGAGACCGCCGCAAAAAGCGTAGTCAACGGGTGGTAGCCGTCCGGACGAACATCCCCCACGGCAAGGTACAGATTGACCTTGCCGGGAGCATCAACCGAAATAGCGGTCTGGGAGGCGGTACTCATCAGCGCATACACCTTTCGCGAGGGAACTCGCGTGAGAACGTCAGTGAAAAATTTAGAGCGGGAAGAAGCTATTCCACTACAGGCTCAGCCGGGACAGTCAGCGAAGCCTCCGCAATGCGGATAAAACCGTGAATATCCAGCTTCTCGCCGCGCTCCGTCGGAGCGATACCGGCAGCCACCAAAATCTGCTCCGCGCGCGCTCCGGAGCCCGCCCAGGAGCTCAACGCGGCACGCAGGGTCTTACGGCGCTGAGCGAAGGCCGCGTCCACGATCGTGAACACCAGGTCGCGGTCAACGGTAGAGAGCGGCTCTTCGCGCATGCGGAAGCCGACCAGGCCAGAGTTAATCTTCGGTGCAGGCCAGAACACGTTCTTGCCAATCACGCCCGCCTTATACACCTCGGCATACCAATTAGCCTTCACCGAGGGCACACCGTAAATCTTTGAACCCGGGGTCGCCGAAAGACGGTCGGCGACCTCATCCTGAACCATCACCAGGGCGTGACGGATACTCGGGAACTGCGCAAACAGGTGCAGAAGCACCGGAACCGCCACGTTATAGGGCAGGTTCGCCACCAGAGCATCCGGAGTGCGAGGCAGCTCGGTGACCTTCAGTGCATCCATAAGCACCACGTCAATATCGTCCGCCTTCTCGGGGCGGAACTTCTCAATCGTGTGCGGAAGCTGCTGCGCCAGCGGCGGGTCAATCTCAACCGCAACCATATCCTTCGCAGCATCCAGGATGCCGAGGGTCAACGAACCCAGGCCCGGGCCGACCTCCAGCACCGTCTCCTCCGGTGAAATCTCTGCCGCATTGACAATACGACGAATCGTATTGGGGTCAATCACAAAGTTCTGCCCAAGAGTCTTCGTCGGACGAATACCGAGCATCTCGGCAAGCTCGCGAATCTCAGCAGGGCCGAGCAGGGGCAGATCGTTCACAGCGTTCCTTCACATAGATGGATGGTGGGGAGGTTACAGTTTAGATTACCGCGAGAAACGCTGCTTTACCTCATCAACAGTGGCTTCCAGAACGTTCTTAGCGTTCGTAATACGCTTCTTCGGAGCCAAAGCAATACGCACTCGATCCAGAGGACCAGTACCGTGCTGGAGGCTATTCACCTTATCCAGATGACGCTTACCGGACTCCAAGATGACGCTACTACCCTCCCAGCCGCACAGGCCCGGCTGCACAAAACGCACATCCACACCCCACTGCTGGTACAGCTTGTAATCATCAGCCACAGTACCCGGCACCTTATCTTCAAACTGCTTGAGCAGCAGCTCAGCACCCGAACGGGAAATCAAATACAAGCCGGTGCAAATCAGGGGCCAGCCACCGTAGGGCTTACCCATACGGTACTTACCGTGCACAAAAGGAGACAGCAGGGACAGGCGGATGTATTCCACCTGCGGGTTCAGCTTGCCGGCTTCATTCGCAAAAGAATCGCTGAGGTTTACCAGGTGCACCTGCGGGTACTTCGTGATAATCGCGTTCACGACCGCCTCAGCATCCGGAGAAAGAAGGATGTCGTCTTCGGCAATCAGCGCCCAATCGGCGTCACTTGCAACAAAGTCACGCCACATCTTCACATGGCTGAGCATGCAACCCTTCTCCGCGGGGCTCGGGTCGCGATGCCAGCGGCTACGGAAAAACTCAACGTCAAATTCTTCATCAGTGACGTGATTATCGCGGTTATCCACCGCAGAATAACGGACAAAATCCTGCGCGGGTGCGCCCACCGAATAGAACGAGTCAAAACGGTTCGCGCCATCCAGGCCCAGAACATACTTCAGAATCTTTGCCATGTTTTTCCCTTCAATAGCTCATCCAGAAGACCTAAGCAGTAGAAGATCGCGTCGGTTAATGATGAGTTTTCAGAACTTCAGACCACCTGCACAACAGAGGGGTTCATCAATCTTAAAAATCAGTGCGTAAACGGCAGGGAGTCTGAAATATTGAGCGTGTGATAAATACGCACACCGCAGTGCAACGTAAAAAGAATTCTATCATTCACCATGCGCCAATCTCAGGTCTCCTCAGGTTAAAACGCGATGTGGCACGCGTCGTACTGGTGCACAGCAAAAATCCCCTCCCTACCGGATATACACAATAGGGAGGGGATACTGGACAGGCAGAAGACCCACATATTTAGATTTTTATGTGATGACAGTAGCCCAATCCGTCTCTGGGTTATCGTCCCAGGCGCTGCTTCACATCATCAATGGTGGCTTCCAGAATATTCTTCGCGTTCGCAATACGCTTCTTCGGCGCCAGGGCGATGCGCAACCGATCGAGAAAACCAGTGCCATGCTGCGTGCTCTTGAGGCTTTCCAAGTGACGAACGCCAGAAGTTTGAATGAGGCTAGTACCTTCCCAACCGCATAGACCGGGTTGCACCAAATATACGTCTACCCCCCATTCTCGATAGAGGGAATAATCATCGGCAACAACGCCAGGAACCGTCTCTCCATAACATTCCACGAGTCGTTCAGCCCCAGAACGCGAAAGAAGATACAGGGCAGCACCATACAGAGGCTTTGAACCATAGGCATTACCCATACGGTACTTGCCGTACACAAAAGGAGAAAGCAACGAAAGACGGGGATAATCAACCTGCGGGTTGAGCTTGCCAGCTTCAGAAGCGTAGATATCGCCCAGGTTAACCATCTGCACGTGAGGATACTTTTCAATAATCCTCTCCACTACAGGCTGCAGGTCAGGGGAAATGAGGACATCGTCTTCTGCCAGCAAAGCCCAGTCGGCATCTGAAGCGAGGAAGTCCTTCCACATGTGGTAGTGGCTCAAAGCGCAACCCTTTTCAGCAGGCCTCGGCTCTTTACCGTAACGAGCCAGGAACAGTTTGCTATCGAATTGTGCATCAGTGACGTGATTATCACGGTTATCCACCGCAGAATAACGCTGAAAACCTTGAGCGGGTGCCCCCACCGAGAAGAAAGAATCAAACCGGTTAGCGCCGTCCAGTCCCAGAACGTATTTCAGAATTTTTGCCATAGTGTCCTCCTAAAGCACCAATCACCGGGAGCAAGGCACAAAACCGAGTGAGAGTTCTTGCACCCCTAATTTTTAAGCGCATTCTTTTAGACGCAAAACATGCCTAAAGTACTACGCGCCAGATCATGGCATAGCTGTTTGAGTGAGTTATTTGTAGTCGCTACAGTCTAGCACGCAGACACGCACCGCGAGGCGACTCCAAGTAGCTATCCGCTACAGGCTGTACGTGCCTACCACTGACCGTAAACGCGCTCCGAATTCTCACGAATACGGCGGCAGAGCGCCTCCAGCTCCTCGCCGCGGTGAGCCGCCATGAACCGCACCGTGTAGTTCGTCATGTAGGACGCATTCGGGCGGCCGCGGAACGGATGCGGAGTCAAGAACGGCGCATCGGTCTCAGCCAGAATCAGCTCCGGACGAGCCATCTCCAACGACTCCTGAATACCCTTCGAGTTCTTGAAAGTCACCGTGCCGGCAAAGCTCATGTACCAGCCGCGCTCATTGCAGATTTCGGCAAGCTCCGGGCCGCCCGAGTAGCAGTGGAACACGGTACGTTCCGGTGCGCCCTCTTCATCCAGGATGCGCACAACATCCTCGTGCGCGTCACGGTCATGAATCTGCAACGCCAGGTTGTGCTTCTTCGCAATGCGAATATGCTCGCGGAAGCTGTAGTGCTGTGCTTCCTTACCCTCCTCGCCGGTGCGGAAATAGTCCAGGCCGGTCTCACCAATAGCGCGTACACGGTCGGCGGTGGCGAGCTCGTCGAGGGTGGCTAGCGCCGCCTCCAGCTGACCGGCTGTAGCCAGCTCGGGGGCGGTATTGGGGTGAATCGCAATGGCGGCGAGGACACGCTCATCAGCCTGCGCGGCGGCGACCGCGTACAGGGAGGAGGGGATATCATATCCGACCTGCACAATGGCGGCGATGCCGAGCTTTTCGCCGGCGTCGAGTGCATCGCGGGCGCTGATTTCTACTTCGCCGTCGAGCAGGTCCATGTGGGTGTGGTTATCCACGATGGGGTACGGCAGCGGTTCGGGGGCGGGCGGGAAGACCAGATTGCGGCTGCGGCCGTTCTCGCCGGTGGTGGAGCGACGGCGGGTGCCTTCTCCCCCTTCGGCGTCGCTGATGCCGGTGTAGAGTTCCGCCTTATAGGGTGCGGGGACTTCACCGGGGACAGGCGTCCAGCCGTTAGGCAGGGCGGTTGCCTGGAGTGCCGCGGGGGTGGGCAGGGTGTAGTTCGCCAGGGCGGCGAGGGAGTTCAGGTACTCCTGGGTGATTTCAGGACCGGGATAGCTCTGACACATTGATAAATCCTCGGGATAAAACAGCGGGGTAAAACTTAGGGGGTAAAATTGCGCGGTGATTCTGGGCTATTCGGAGCGGGCAGCCAGTGCCGCCTCATACAGGTCGCGCTTGGAGGTGCCGGTCTCAGCGGCAACCGCGGCGCAGGCGCTCTTGAGGCGCTCGCCGCCCGCTACACGGTCGAGGACCAGTTGCACTACGTCCTGTGCTTCGGGGGTTTCGGGGGCTTGTGCACCCTCGACAATAATGACGATTTCGCCGCGGACGCGCTCAGACTCAGCCCATTCGGCAAGCTCTGCCAGGGTACCGCGTCGAACCTCTTCGTGGAGCTTGGTTAGCTCACGGCTGACAGTTCCACGGCGGTCGGCGCCGAAGGTTTGCACAAAGTCCGCCAGGGTTGCGGCAGTGCGGTGCGGGGATTCGTAGAAGATCATGGTGCGTTCCTCCGCCGCTAGCGATGCGAGGCGGCGGGTGCGCTCGGAGCCCTTGCGGGCGAGGAAGCCTTCGAAAGTGAATCGTCCGGTGGGCAAACCGGAGAGCGCGAGCGCGGTCAACGCCGCGGAGGGGCCGGGCACCACGGTGACGGGCAGGTCGGCTTCTGCGACGGCTGCGGCGGCAACGTAGCCGGGGTCGGAGATGGCGGGCATGCCCGCGTCCGAGAGCAGCAGCACACGCTGACCGTCCTGTACCGCCTGCACGATGGTTTCGCTACGTTCGGCTTCGTTGTGGTCGTGGTTGACGATGATGCGGCCGCGGGTGCGCACACCAAGCCCGGAGGCGAGGGTTCGTAGCTTGCGGGTGTCTTCGACGGCGATGAGATCTGCGGTGGCGAGGGCTGAGCGCAGTCGGTCGGAGGCATCGGCAAGGTTGCCGATGGGGGTGCCGCCGAGGATGAGCACGCCGCCTTCTTCGGAGGTGACGGCGGTGTCAGCGGTATCAGCGGTGTCAATCTCGAGTGCCTTGACCGTTTCTGAGGGGGCTGTGGTTTCTGAGGGGGCGGCGGTTTCTTCGGTGTATTCTGCGGGTGCGGTCATGGCAGGCCTCATGTCTGTGTCTGGTCTTCGTGTACCCACTAAGTGTAACGCCCGCGCTCAATCCGGTGCCGGGTGGGCTTACCGGGTGAGCCCGCCGATAGAAGTAGCTAGTGCGGGTGGGGCTCCGAGCGCGTCATATATGCTGTTCACGGGCTGAAATGGTGCATCGTGCGTTCTGACCCTTTAGGATTGATGGGGTGAAGATACCTAAGCTACTTTCTCCCGCATCTGCCGCTCCAGCTGGTCAGGCTGATTCGGCCCGTTCTTCGTCTGAACGCGGTCGTTACGGCCTCGATTCTCTGCTGGATGCGCTCGCTGTTGCCTATATTCGTGCCCCGCGTTGGGGTTGGTTGGCGCCCGCATTGATTGTGCTGGTTGCCGGCATTCTGCGTTTTTATAATTTGGCGCATCCGAATGCCATTGTTTTTGATGAGACGTACTACGCCAAGGACGCCTACTCGTATGTGCATTATGGCTATGAGTTGAGCTGGTCGAAGGACGCTAATGCTTCCTTTGCGGCGGGTCACCCGTCGGGTCTGTTGACGGATTCGCCGGAGTATGTGGTGCATCCGCCGTTGGGTAAGTGGATGATTGCCGCGGGCATGGCAATTTTTGGTGATAATAATCCCTTTGGTTGGCGTGTTTCTGCTGCGGTGATTGGCACCCTGTCGGTGGCGTTGATTGCCTATGCTGGCTGGCTGCTGTTCCGTTCGATGACGGTGGCGACTATTGCGGCTCTGCTGGCTGCGGTGGATGGCCTGATGCTGGTGGAGTCTCGCCTGGCTCTGCTGGATATTTTCCAGATGTTCTGGATTTTGGCGACTTTTGTGTGTCTGGTGCTTGACCGTATTCAGGCGCGGCGCGTGTTGGCGCGCAATATTGCGGAGGCGGCACGCCAGAATAGCGGTGTGCTTCCGCCGATGCCGTGGGGCCCAAGCATGGGTCTGCGCCTGTGGCGTTTCGCGGCCGGTGTGTGTGCCGGTGCCGCGGTGGGCGTGAAGTGGAATTCGTTGTTCTTCATTGCGGCTATGGGTCTGCTGACGGTGTTCTGGGATATTAATGCTCGCCGTATTGTGGGTCTGAACAAGTGGGGTTTGACGGCGCTGGTGCGTGACGGCATCCCCGCGTTCTTCCAGATGATTGGTGTGGGTCTGCTGGTATATCTGAGCACCTGGGCGGGCTGGTTCCAGTCGTCGAATGCGTATTTCCGCCGCTGGGCGGTTGAGAACCCGGGCAAGGGTGTCATGTGGCTTCCTGAGGATTTGCGTTCCCTGTGGGAGTACCATGTCTCGGCGTTTAAGTTCCATTCTGGTTTGAGCAGCCCGCATACGTATTCTTCGCAGGCGTGGCAGTGGCTGGTTTTGGGTCGCCCGACCTCGTACTACTATGAGTCGCCGAAGCTGGGTTCTTCGGGTTGTACCGTGAAGTCCTGTTCCGAGGCTATTTTGAATATCGGTAACCCGGCGATTTGGTGGGCTTTTATTCCGGCGATTATTGTGGCGCTTCTGGTTCTGCTGCTGAAGCGGGATTGGCGTTTTGGCGCGCTGCTGGTTGTGTTCGGTGCGGGCTATTTCCCGTGGTTTATGTACCCGACTCGCACGATGTTCTACTTCTACGCCCTGTCCTTTGAGCCGTTCCTGATCCTGCTGTTGGCGGGTGTTTTGGGTCTGGCGCTGTCGGGTGCTCGTGGTTCGGTGTTGCGTGCTCGTTTGGGCGTGACGCTGGTGGCGATTTACCTGGTGGGTGTGCTGGTGTTGAGCGCGTACTTTATGCCGCTGTGGACTGCTCAGGTGATTCCGTATGAGCAGTGGTATTCGCATATGTGGTTTAAGTCCTGGATTTAGGCTTGAGTTTTAGGCTCGGTTTTTAGGTTCGAGCGATGCGAGCTTAGGTATAGCAAAGGGGGCTGGGTTCTACCGTGTGGTAGAGCCCAGCCCCCTTTGTTGTGCCCTTTCCGCGCTGGCTTGCGCGGTGAAGTGGCTGATGATTTTTAGTTGTCGCCGACGCGTGTGTTAGTTGTCGCTGACGCGTGCGGAGGCGAGCTTGACGCGCAGGTCCTGGCGTTCCTGGCGGCGGCGTTCTGCCTTGAGCTTGCGGTATTTGGTGGGCCAGGTGGTCACGAGCAGGAGGGTAATCTGCACTGCCACGAGGACCGCTACGGCGATTGCTGCATCGATCCAGAATTGCGGCGGGTAAAGGCGGATGAGGGAGCTTCGTACGGAGAACTCCCAGTTGCCCTGCAGGAAGAACACCTGGTGGAAGGTGGTGAACAGCCATTCCCAGCCGAAGAAGCCCACAACGCCGAGCACCACGATAAGGCCCAGGGTAATCCACGCGCCCGAGAAAAGGCTGCGGCGGATGGTTCCGGGGGCACGCTCGCGCAGGGAGATGCTGCTGAAGAGCGTCACGAGGAAGAGCACGGCAACGGCTACGGTAGCGATGAGCAGCACCCATTTCACGTCGTGCATGTGGTTTACTTCTGCTTCGGTGAAGGCGAGGGTATTGTCGGCACCGGTGGTGACGCGGGCGAGGTATTCTCGCGGCGCGAAGTTGTTGATGTAGTCCACGCCGTAAGAGCCCAGGCGCATCCTCTCGATGAGGTAGTAGCCGTAGCTGTCTTCGGGGAATCCGGGTCGGTGGTATTCAAGCCAGAGGAAGGGCGCGGAAGCGACGGCACGGATCGCGATCATGAGTACGGTCAGCGGTACGGTGAGCGCGATGAGGGTTGCGCGGAGCTTGAGGAGGCGCGGGGTGTCTTCCACGGCGTCTTCGCGTGCCGCGGCGCGTTCAGCGGCCTCGGGTGAGGCTGCCAGGGAGGACAGAGGCGCGTTGGGGTCTGCGACCGCGTGGGTGTGGCCGGTGCGGGTGGTTTCGGTGCGGTACTTGCGTCCGGCGGTGGAGGCGCTTGCCGCCTCCGCGGTAGCGACGGTTTCTGCTTCAGCGGCTTTTTCGGCTTCTGCTGCTGCCGCGGCTTCTGCTTCGGCGGCGCGCTGCATGGTTTCGCGGTTGAGGTCGCTGAGGGTCGGGTTTTTGGGGGTGCTCTGCGAGTCGCGCACGAGGGGCACGAAGCCGGTGGAGACGTTGGTGCGGGTGCGCACGCGGGTGCCGACGCCCTGTTCACGGAGTTTGCTGCGTGCGGGGACGACGGGTACGGAACCGGTGGGCAGGTCGGGTTCTTCAGCGACGGTGGGTACGTCTGCTACGATGCGGCCGAATGCGCCGGTGTGCGGTGCCGGTTCGCTGGTGACGGTCTCTGCTCGACGAGCTTTGAGGAGTTCTTCGGCGCTATTTCGGCGGATGGCCGGGCGCAGTGCGCCCCACATTCCTCGGTGTGTTTCTTTGCTCATTGATCTCGCGTTCTTTTCGAGTGATCGGTGTTTGAGTGAGTTGCGGGTGTCTGTACTATCTGCCAGTTTCTCATACGCAAAGAACCTTCCGCATGAATTCGCGGAAGGTTCTTTGCATTCGGGTGTTTAATTCTTAGTTTTGAATTCTAGGATTCGGTGGTGTCCTGAACGGGTACCTTGTAGACCACTCGCCAACCCTGAGGTGCCGTCAGTCGTGCGGCGTGGTCGTCGCAGAGGTCATAGGCGTGGGGTTCGCGAAATTCAGAGAGCGCGTCAATGAGTGCCGTGGAATCTGCGTAGGAGTAGTGGAGAGTAACAGTCGCCTCTCGCTGGCAGGTTTGGCGGGAGCACAGTCGTGCGGTCTGCATGTAGATGGTACCTTCCTGGCTTAGCTCGCCTGCTTGCGCAGTCGGCGGCGTTCACGTTCTGACAGCCCGCCCCAGATTCCGAAGCGCTCGTCATTGTCCATTGCATATTGTAGACATTCTTCGCGCACGGGGCATACACCGCATACCCTTTTGGCGTCTCGGGTGGAGCCGCCCTTCTCGGGGAAGAAGGCTTCAGGGTCGGTCTGGGCGCAGAGTGCTTCAGCTTGCCAGGCGAGTTCTCCGTCTTCGCCTTCGGTTCCGTAGAGTCCTGCCGCTGCGGTCCATACGTCGGTGCAGGCAGGCATGTTTCGTTCTGCGTCTGCGAGAAAGGCGTCGGTGGCTTTTTCGAGAGATTGAGTGGGATTCATGCTACGGTGCTGAGCGCCTGATGCGCGCGCGGCCGCGATGGAGCGGTCCGATGCAATGTAGGAGCCCATGGGTTTTCCTTCCGTGTTCTCATTGTGAGCTTAATGAGTCTGCGGATCCGTCGTCGACGGAATCTTAGTGTGTATGGTGTGGCATGGTTCGCTTTGGCCTCTACGGTCCCTCCAAGGCAAACACGCTTATATATCTATTAGACGTGCGACACGCCGTTTCGTCAAACTAGACTTAAACAATATTTAGATGTATGTGTTAGGGGCGTCATATTTAATGTAAATTTGACCTTTATATATTTTCCCACGCACCACTTACCCTCGCTCACACCTAAGGGACACCCAGGTTTTCCCTTCTCCAGGAGTGGTTTCCATCGCCCGCAAATTCCGCATCCTGACTGCAAATATAAGGGTTCATGACGACCATCCCACACGCCCTATACTCGAGATGGGGAAAGATTCTAATAATTAGATAAGAAAAACTTATCTTTTTCACCATGCGGTTTCTGAATATTTTTCGAGGCATTGCGAACCATTTACATTTCCAATTTATATTTATGCCACATTCCAAAATGAGACATTAGGGCTGTCAAACATTTTGAGCCATTAGATTTTTTAAGGCATCCTTAGGCGTTTTTACTTTACCCCTGTATCTTTTACTCCCGCGTCGGCTTCTCCACGCGCCCCACCACACGGTGCGGTAGAGTAAAACCCATGGTTACTCTCTCCCCCACCGGCGCCTCCGTGCCCACAACTCTGAACCGCTTCTTTGAGAAGCTCAGCAGCCAGCAGACTCCCGCCCTCATCTGGTATTCGGTAAATGGCGAGCGCATCGAGCTCTCCGGCAGGGTCCTCATGAATTGGGTTGATAAGAGCGCAAACCTGCTGGTTGAAGAATGCGAACTGGAGCCTGGTGAGGACTTTGACCTTCAGGCTCCCCTGCACTGGCGCACTATTGTTCTGGGCTTGGCGGCGCTGCGTGTGGGCGCTCTGCTGAACCAGGATGAGCCGTTGGTTGCCGCAGTCTGCACCGAGCAGGAGGCTGGCTACACGAACGACCCCGCGTACCTTCTGGCGGTTGATCGTGCCCCGCTGGCGCTTTCTTACACCGGTGACCTGCAGGCGCTGTCCTCCTATGCCGATGAGGTGCTCGATTATTGCGCGCTGGTGCGTAGCTTTGGCGACCAGTACTCCGGTATGCTTCCGGATGACTCGGCAGAGGTGCTTGAGGGCTTCACATACGCAGAGGCGTACGAGCAGGCGCTTGCACAGGCGCAGATTTATCGCACGGCGGGTTATGCGCTGCCTTCGGGTCAGCGTGCGCTCGCGCTGGAGTTGAGCCCCGATTACGCTTTTGATGCGTCGGAGGCGACCATGAGCGCCCTGTTGGAGGTTCTGGCGATTTTGCTCTCCGGTCATGCGGTGTTTGTGGCTGACCCGAGCGTGGACTGGCAGGATGAGCAGCTGGCGTCTCTGATGGATTCCGAGCGTGCAGTGGAGATTCCCCGCAGCTAGTTTCCCGCGCCTAGTGAGTCTTCCAAAGTTTCTAGATTTTTAAAAAACTTATCCCCCGATACAGCGTGTATCGGGGGATAAGTTTTTGGAACAAGTCTTAGCTGATGGTCGGCCTTAGGCGGGTCTAGGAGTTCTGCGAGCCGGGCTTCGACTGCGCCTCGGATGCAGCCGCCTCAGAGCGTGCCTTCTGCTTGGTGGTTTCTTCGCCGTCGAGAATGGCGGCGGCCTCATCAAACATGCGGCCGAGCTCTTCGTGGTCGGTGCCTTCGCCCTTTTCAACCTGCTTGCGGTGCGATCCGTACACCCAGAAGCGGTAGAGGAAGTAGCGAAGAATGGTGCCCAGAATGGTACCGATAATCGTACCGGAGATGAAGGACGCCTCGGGGGTACGCAGGTTCAGCACGTAGGTACTGAATGCCACACAGCCGGCTTCGACGAGAATACCGAGCAGGTTCACCAGACCGAACTCGATAGCTTCGCGCTTCCAGTTTTCGGAGCGGGAGTCGCGGAAGGTCCACAGGCGGTTCATGAGCCAGGAGAAGATGGTTGCGACAACACTCGCTACAACCTTCGCCTTGGTGTGGGACTCCGACATGATGGTCATCATCAGCACCCACACCGTCACAGAGTTGACGATGAAGGCGGCGCCGCCCACGGTACCGAATTTGAGAACCTCAATACCGTAGCTGTCCCAGAGGGATTTCAGGCGTTCGGTAATGGTCGGTTTCGTCTGTGCGCTCATGCGGGGCCTATCTAGCGGGGTTTTATCGGAGAAAAAGGTGCCGATGCTGCGACGGTGAGCGTTGGTTACGTTGTCACTGCGTGGCGCTTCGGTCTCTTTTACAAGCTCTTATATGTTAGTACAGTCCCGGTACGTTGTTGAACTGCCTCCCGTTTCTTGGACAACAA
>NZ_KV802664.1:0-225 GCF_001810775.1 Rothia sp. HMSC062H08 | reverse complement strand
CATCATCTGCCACGGGCCACCATCCACACGGAAACGAGCCGTGTAGTGCACGGTCGCATACGCATGGAAGTTACCCGAACGCTGGTAGGCGTAGCTGGTATCCGTCTGCCTCGGACGCTCACGAGGGTAGGTGGTCACGGGCTGACCAGCCGTGTAGTTGGTATCTGTATCGCCGTTACCGTACTCGATGACATAGGAGGAGGGCATGAGCTCAATTTCGACGTG
>NZ_KV802663.1:0-6304 GCF_001810775.1 Rothia sp. HMSC062H08 | reverse complement strand
ACCACGGGAGCACCAAACGCATCAACGCCCCAGAAGACAGTGAGGAAAATACGCATGGTGGGTTCTCGTTTCGTGTGGTTGGTGAATATCCGGAAGCGCACCACCGGCAGGTGGCGTACCTTCCCCAAGGATACCCCGGCGGGCGAATCATCCTAGATCGTGCGCTTTGGTGCACAATGCTCCTCAACCCACGGGGCTCCACGGTTTAGTCTGCTGCAGGTTCAGCCTCCGGGTCCTCCTTGTCTTCCTCCTTAATGGTGATACCCACGGTGACGTACTGCTTCACCAGCCACCCAGTTGTCACCATCGATACCATGAAAAGTAGCGCGGGTAGCCACTCTGAACGGTTCAGCGTGTTGATCATGTACACCAACGAGATACAGCAAGACATCCCCACCATACCGACGCACACGACACGCAGGGTACGGTACCCCTCGGACCCCTCCTCAAAACGCGGGTGGTGCAGGTAGAAAAGACCATCGCGCACGAAGTATAGGAACCACGGGGTAAGGAGGAGCGTCAACGCCAGGGCAAGTGAATCATAGCTTGTAGCGGAGAGACTAATCAGGGGAACCACAAGGCACAGAACCGCAAAAATAGCCGCCGTCACAACACCCACACGGGTTGAGCGCCTATCCAGCTGTTCCATGCGCTGCAGGTCAGGGGCGCCGTTCTTGGGGTCGGTGCGTGTGGCTAGGACAAGGACGATATGCGACCCGGCAGCTATATACCAGGAAGCGAAGTTCGTTTCCGGGGTCCACGGAGTCGTATCCCCTTTGAGTACACCGAAAGCCGTAAGAACCGTCAGCACAATCAAGCCCACCGCGCTGAAGGAGAAAACAAAGATAAAGAAGTGGTGGAAAGGGCCACCGTTTGCTTTGCCTGCAATGCTTTCATCATGTGCCATGTCTAGAGCCAGGAGGGTCACAGGCCCCCCAACGAAGAATATCGCACCCCACGGCCAGTGTTCGACCATACCCAGCAATAGAGATGCGAGAGCCAAGAAAATAAAACTGAGCCACATGAAGAGAAGCCTGGGGTCGGTTATGGCATTGAGAAATGCGTTCATGCTATTTCCCTTTCAACTATTTGGACTCTGCCGCGGCGCGGTCGAGGATGCGCTGTAGGTGCTCCGGGATCCGTCAGTACTCCCCGGCCTCAGGGGAGGAAATCTCGTACGTGCGAGCATAGCAGAGGTTTTTGAGAAGGGTATCCATCTGGTCATAGTCACCGAACTCTACGAAGAGTTCCAGGATGTACTCCGTAGTCAAAGGCCATACCGCCCACGGAAGATACGGTTGAGGGGCGCCCGTAGGTACGGCGACTGCCGCGTGAACGAACACCCCTCCGTTTCGAAATAAGGTTGTTATCGGACCGTATGAATGGGTTTACTTGTCCATTTCGTAGACCCAGCCGCCAGCGTTGCAGTAACGCTTACCATCCTTCTCAATGATGTAGTAGCCGGGCTCGTGGTTCTCGCACTTCTGGATAACCTCACGGGCCTCTCGGTTAGACTTCTCAAGGTTCGCCGCACGAATCTGGAAGAAAGCAAAGGTCGCAATATACGCCACCAGAACCAGCACGAGAGCGGCAATCGCCATGCCCTTACCCTTGCCGGTGCCGTTCTTAACCATGACCAGAGCGATTACAGCGAAAATAATGGTCGGGATGGTCAGGAACGAACCAATAACAAGGATGCCGGTCAGAGCGGAAATAATACCCAGAACCAGTGCGGTTACTGCCGCCCACTTCTTCTTCGGAGCCTCGACGGGTGCGCCGTATGCGGGCTGTGCGGCGGGTGCCTGCTGGGTGAACTGCGGCTGCTGCGGTGCAACCGGCTGCGGGGTGTTTTCAGACATGAAAGTCCTCATTTCGTATGTGGTTGGTGATTCTATCGATAGGGTGCCACCCCAGTGGGCTGGCATTTCCTAAGGATACCGTAGCGGGAGAAATCCCTTGATGAGAGTAGATAAATGTATATGCACGCACTGTTGTGCAATGTCTACAATGAGAAATTTTTCTCGCAACAGGGCGCAGAGGGTGCGCTTTGCCGCGAAATAGTGTAATGTTCGAAGTGGTGCAAAGCACTAACGGTGCGTATTTGATATTCGCGTATCTAATGCACATCTTCCGGCAACTCAACGACGAAAGAGGAACATCGTGTCCGATCGCGTACTCTCATCGCAGGCAGCCAAGGATGCCATTACTGCTCTCCAGAACATCATCAATGGCGGTCTGCAGAACGAAATCAACAACCTCAACCAGCAGGGTAACCAGCTGAAGGACCCCAACAACTGGGACGGCCCCCTGGCTGAGCGTTTCCGCAATGACACCTGGCCCGGCGTAGAAAACACCCTGCGTAACCTGACTCAGGAACTGACTGACCTGCGCGAGCAGCTCAACCAGATTTCTACCGATATCTTCCAGGCAGGTGGCGGCTCCTAAGCCTTCCCTGGTAAACGCCGTTTACCGCCCCGCTCCCCGGCTACGGGGCGGTGAGCGGTAGGCGGCGTTTTCTGTTATTCGGTTATACCCACGTTGTTTTCCAGGCATGGTGTACATGTCTGTCTACATCTGTTTAATCACCACACTTCCGTACTAACCACACCGAAAGACAACAGAGCATGAATCTGAATACTGAAAAAGTCAAGTACGATGATGCTACGTCGGATGCCCTCGCCAATGCCTGCCGCACCGTCGCGCAGAATATTGATAATGCATTACCCCCTCTTAAGAACTCACTGACAACGGCTCTGGAGGAGTTTAAAGGTCACTACGCCGATGTTGCGGCGGCAAATATTGATACCACCATTAGCGATGGTCGTGATATCGCCAGCATCTTCCGTCAACTGGCTGATGTGGTGGATCGCCTCAAAGAGTCAGCTCATAAGGAAAATGAGAACCGCGACCTTATGTACCACTATGAGCATGACCTGGGTGGTTTCCGTAAATGGTGGGTTGAAACGTTCGGAGGTGAACCGCCTAAGCCGACATCGTATAAGCCGGATACCTCGATTGACACCACATCGCTAGGTCATCGTGAGAGTACTGAGACCCGCTCAGGGAGTATGACTGTTTCTTCGGCGCGCCCTTCGACTGTGCGTGCTCTCTCCAATACTTTGGCGAACCTTGGTACTAGCTTTGATGCTGAGCCTGGCAAGCTCCGTAACTTGTCTACAGAGTTTATGGTTAAGTGCCAGTGGGGCTCCGTCGATGCTGAAAATCTCATCAGCACGTTTGAAGCGTGGAATAAGTCGAACGCTAATGATAAGACTTGGCTGGGCATCGTAGCCGATACTTTTGAAAAGTACGGTAGCTCGAGTCAGATTATTACCGTTGCTAATTCCACTCTGGAAGGTGCAATTAGTGCAGCTGGCGTTAGTACTGAGCGCCATGATTTGGAAGTTCCAGCGCCGGCTGTAGTAGGAATGTCCACTACCAGCGGTTATGTGAATGACCCTGTGAACGTTGCAACCGGTAACTTCATTGAAGAAGAGACCGACATGGCGTTCTCCGGCGTGGTTTCTGCTTGCTCTGTAACTCGCATGTACAACAGCGTGGCTGTCTTCGGTCAGCACGCTGTATCCGGTGTGTTCGGTGCGGGCTGGTCCTCGAATATTGAGAGCCGTGTGCAGCTGAACGTTGAGAATGCTGTCTGGACGATGGCTGACGGTCGTGAGGTTACCTTCGACCGAATGATTCGTGAGGACGGCACCCACGGCTATGCTCGTGCCCCGCGTGAAGCGTGGTGGCTTGAAGAGCTGCCCCTTACCCAGCTGATGGGTGAAGAGGGCTCTATTGCTGACCCCTCCCTGCGCTATATTTTGCACGCTACGGACTATGACGCCTCGTCCCTGCTGCGTATCTCTGACAACTCTGGAACCCAGCACATTTTCAGCCTCACTGGTGTTTACCTGGGTATGAGCGCTGGGGCAGGTACTGCTGTCGCATACCTGCGCGATGAAGAGGGTCGTGTTCGCGCTATCGTGCATCAGCGCGGTGCACGTATCAACGTGGAGTACACCGAAGGCGGCCTTGTCGGCGCTATTCATTCTTCTCGTGGGCAGTCGGTGCGTTACGAGTACGTTACCCTTGATGGTCGTACCCACCTGTGCGCTGTACACGGTGACGCCGGTACCCGCCGTTATGAACATGACGCTGCCGGCCTGATTCACCGCGTGGTGGCTAGTGCCGGCGCTGTTGAGGTGACGAACTACTACGACCCTGCCGGCCGTATTACTGAGCAGGACACTGAATACGGTCGTCGTGTTCGCTACCGCTACCTGCCGAACGGTATCACTGACGTTTCTAACGAAGACGCCTCCTACACGAACCTGTGGGTCAATGACCAGTACGCACGCCTGACCGCCATTGTCGACGCGGAAGGTGGGCGTACTAGCTATGCCTACGATGACTTTGGCAACCGTGTGAGCGTGGTTGATCGTGATGGTTCCCGCACTACTCGCTACAGCGATGAGCGCGGCCGTATTATTCGCGAGGTCACCGATGAGGGCGCAGAAACCCTCTTCGCGTATGACGAGCATGACCGCGTGGTCTCCGTGGCGATGAGCGCTATTGAGACGGATCCGCGTGCCCGCCGTGCCGCCCGTCTGGCTCGTCGTGCCCGCCTGGAGGCGGAGGCTCAGGGCCGTACCCTCGATGAGGCTACTTCGGGGCAGGAGTCTGCCCAGAGCCCTGCCGTAAGCCCGATGACTACGGTGACTTACGAGTACGCGAATGATTTTGAGCGTAACCCCTCTTCTATGACCGACGGCAACGGTCATGTGACCCGTTTTGAGTGGGCTGACGGCCTGCTGCAGCGTGTGGTGAGCCCTGAGGGTGTTACTGTCTCCTTGGAGTATGACGAGTGTGGTCTGCTGACCGGTATTCGTAATGCTGAGCAGCAGCTGACCCGTTGCGAGTACTCTGCTGCGGGTCACCTGGTGAAGATTGTTTCTGCTCTTGGGCTGGAGACTGAGTTCACCTATGATTCTGCCGGTCACATGGTGTGCCGTCAGGACCCGGATGGTTCCCGCTGGCGTTTTGAGTACGCTGCTGGCGGTCGTCTGGTGGCTTCGGTGGACCCTGCTGGTGCTCGTACCGAGTACGAGTACGGTCCGAGCGGTGACATTGTTGCCGTGGTTGACCCGCTGGGCCGCCGCATGGAGCGTTCCTTTGATACGAACGGCAATATTGACCGCATTACCCTGCCTGGTGGTGCGCAGTTCAGCTACGCCTACGATGGCTTGATGCGCCTGGTTCGCACCATTGACCCCGCCGGTGGTGTATGGACTCGCGAGTATGATGCCGCGAGCACCCTGACCGCATTGATTGACCCGACCGGTGTGAGTGTACGTACTTCCGTTGATTCCTCGCGCAAGACATTCACCACTAATGATGGTGTTGATCGCGTGCGTATCTCGTGCGACCACCTGGGTCGCCCGGTGCGTACCGAGGTTCTCTCCGAGGATTCTGGCCCGCAGGTTAGTGCAGATGCTGACGACCCGACTGTCTCCACGATGGTTTATGACGGCGCGGGTAACCCCGTACAGGTTCTGGACGCTGAGGGCGGTCTGAGCCGCTACGAGTACAACGGCTCGAACCAGATGGTGCGCATGGTTTCCCCTGCAGGTCGTGTGACCGAGTACAGCTACGATGCGTGCGGTCGACTGGCTGCAACCTATGAGGCTGCCGGCACTGCTGAGCAGTCTGTGACTCGCTACGAGTACGACGCTGATTCCCGTCTGATTCGCCAGGTGTACGGTGACGGTTCTGAGGCACGCGTTCGCTATGACGCGTGCGGTCGTGTGCTGTCCATTACCGGTTCTGGTGTGGCTTCTCCGGTGTTCTACACCTGGGATTCTTGTGGCCGTGTGAAGAGTATCCGCGATAACAAGTGGGGTACTCGTTCGTTCACCTATGATGCCGCTTCTCAGGTGGTTGCGGTGACTAATGGTGCCGGTGGCGTGACCCACTACCGTTATGACGAGGCGGGTAACGTTACCTCTGTGATGGACCCTGCCGGTCGTATTACCAGCTACGAGTATGACCTGATGGGCAATGTTCTGGCGGCAACCAATCCGCTGGGTGTGCGCACTACCTCTACCTATGATGCTGCCGGTCGTCTGCTGACCAGCACTGACGGTAATGGTGCTGTACATTCCTTCGGTTATGACCGTGACGGTGTTCCCTGTTCCCATTCGGTGAATGGCTCTTTGCTGTACCGTATGGAGCGTGATTCTGCGCGCCGTACGATGACGACTTATGATCACGCGGGCGTTGATGCGTTTGGTGCTCCCGTGGT
>NZ_KV802662.1:25828-28466 GCF_001810775.1 Rothia sp. HMSC062H08 | reverse complement strand
GCCTTCGGCCCATTCGTCGTTTTGTTCGGCGAGGACGGCTCCGACCAGGCGGATGATGGCCTGGCGGTTGGGGAAGAAGACCTGGTCCGTGTCCACCATCAACTCGATTCTGTGCAACGAAAAATACAAGGGCGACGCCCTGCTACAGAAAACCTTCACCGTGGACTTCCTATCCAAAACCACCAAAAGCAACGAAGGAGAAATACCCCAGTACTACGTGACCGGCAACCACGAGCCCATCATCGCCCCAGCCGTATGGGACCAAGTCCAGCACGAACTAGCCAGGCGCTCTGGCAGGTCACGCTCCTTTAGCCACCCGTTCGCCTCGAAAATCGAGTGCGGGTGCTGTGGGGGATGGTACGGGCCGAAAACCTGGCACGCTGGCAGCCGCTACGAGCGGCGCATCTGGCGGTGCAACCGCAAATACGATCCCGCCCGGCGACCAGCCATGCGCAACCAAGCACGTAACCGAAGACGAGCTGATTGCCGCGTTCGAGCAGGCCCCCAGTCAGCTCGCACCACCGCCCAGCCCCGAGGTACTCGAAGCTGCCCTCGACCAGCTCGGTAATCCTCACGCACTCGAGGCCAAGCTCGCCCAGGCGATCACCGCACGCGACGCAGTGGTGGACGAAATCAACGCCCTCATCCGCTCTGCAGCCAACACCGACTTCAACCCTGACGCCTTCGAGGCTGACCATGCCAGGCTTGAAGCCGACTACCAGCACCACCTCGACACAGTCGAGTCCCTCGAAAAACAACTACACGAACTCGAGGCCAAACGCGCGGCCATCACCGCGTTCCACCAATACCGCAGTGAGAACCCCGCAATTAGCTACACGCCCGAAGCCTGGCGAGCCCTCGTTGACCATGCCACCATCCACCCTGACGGAACAATCGCTATCGCGTTCAACGACGGATGAGTCTGTAGTTCGGCTGCACCCCCTTGGCCCCAGGTGTATATGACCTCGGGCTTCCCTATCTTCGCAGTCAATCTGCCTTAACGCCCATCATCATGTATGCCATCCAGGTCTACCGTCGATATCCTCCTCACAATTGGAACCAGTGACATTTCTGCAGGGTTGACAAACAGAGAAAGTATGAGTATGTTTATAAACATGCCCACAAAGAATATTTACGTCTCAGAAGCAGATATGGAACTATTTGAACGAGCTGCGCAGCATGCGGAAAGTGTTTCAGCGGCTGTCGTCCAAGCGCTTCAGGACTATTTGACCAACCGACATAACACTGAAAAAGGTTACGGAAGAATAGAACTAGCACTCTACGAAAACGGCTCGCGGAGGAAGGTGATGTTTTACGGCCGAGAGATAGTCCGTGTTGAACGCCCGGCGGATGGCGGCGTCCAAATTAATACAATTTACGAAACAGCAAAAGGGCAGCTCGCTGTTGCAACAAAAATCCGCAGGCTTTTACCTGATGAGGCTAAAGGGAACTACCGAATCTGGGATCATCCTGAGACCTGGTCGCGAGAGTTCTGGTTAATAGGTGACAAAACGCTAGAGGTATATCCAGATATTGCACAGCTGGAGTTGGCGGATGCGTACTTGGCTGAGCAATGTAAATCCGCGCTTTCAGCAAAACCCTACGAGGTATTGGATATTTAACATGCAAGGAATTGAAAATGGCGGCCCCCTCCTTTTGAAACTGGACACGCGGTCACCTGACAGGGCATCGCTTAGTCAGTCGGCTGCGCGGCTCGGCCAGCGACAGGACTTGCTCGGCCGCTGACGGCGAACCGAGTGAGGCACTTGAGGGAGGGCGCCGTGAGGTTGCTCGTCACCTCGGTACATCGGACAAAGTGCGTCATTACTTCCGGGTTATCGGGGAAAATCACCAAAGCATCCCCCATTCAGACGTACTTTGTCCGCGAAAGCCGCGGACACACGGAGGCCAATATAGAACCCGGGTAGACCAGACACAGAAATGCCCGCGAGCGCGGGGCTCGCGGGCATAAAGCGTCCGAAGCCTGGCGAGCCCTCGTTGACCATGCCACCATCCACCCTGACGGAACAATCGCTATCGCGTTCAACGACGGCACGAGCCTGTAGAACGAACGTATCTACAGCCTCAGGTACATGTGACCTGAGGCTTCGTCGTTCTCGCTAATGTCTTGCACCCACCCGCCCTCAGCCTGCACCCACCCCGGGTTTTGTATCCATCGTGACCACCTTTGGTCCACAAGCCTTCTACCCTACGGTAGGAGGCTTTTTATTTTGAGTTAGGTTGAGCGGGTAGAGGCGGTATGTTCCTTGCTCCTGCAGGGAACCCGTCCTCGCTCCGCTTCGGACACCCTGATGTCGCGACGGAACATACCGGCCTCTCCCCATGCCCTTTCTCTTCTCCCTTCCCTGTGGTGCGAGGTAGGGTGCGGATTGTGCGGCCGGGAATGAACCGCGGGCTGCTCGGCTTGGGAAGAGTGTACGCGGAAGCGGGGGGGGGGAATACTGGAGTGAGGTACCGCAGACAGCTCGCCGGAATATGCGGGTTAATAGCCGGGTGCGGTGGAGGTTCCGTAGGGGCGTCTGGGTGCCTACCCGTGGGCTTGCAATGAAAGGATTCTTTGTAGCGCATGCGAGCGCGGTGCCGCTACACCTTCCTGAAGCGACATCAGGGTGCCCGA
>NZ_KV802662.1:3840-25728 GCF_001810775.1 Rothia sp. HMSC062H08 | reverse complement strand
CTTCCTGAAGCGACATCAGGGTGCCCGAGCCCTGCGAGGACGGGTCCCCTGCAGGAGCGAAGGAAGTGTATAGCGTGCCAAGCGCACACACCTCACAACGCTTGAAGGATGTTCAACTCACCACACAGTTGTGCTAACCTAACCACAGAAATTCAATGAGAGAATTGCTCAAAAACATCTACTCGACGACGAATCGTAGACCCGCATGACCCGCGAAACGCACCCCTACACCACCCCCGCACGCCCCCTCGACCTGAACCTCTACCTCGTCACAGGCGACAACCCCCTCGAAACCGTCCGGGCAGCCAAACACGCCACCTGCATCCAAGTCAGGTCCAAACCCATCAGCGCGCGCGAGCTCTACCAGCTCACCGAAGCTATCGCCGGCATCATCCAGCCGCACCAGACCCTCCTCGTCGACGACCGTGTAGACGTCGCCCTCGCGTTGCGTGCCCGCGGCGTGCGCGTTGACGGCGTGCACATCGGTCAAGACGACCTGCCCGTAGCCGACGCCCGCGCCCTCCTCGGCGCCGACGCGATCATCGGCCTGACCACCGGCACCCGGCAGCTCGTCGAAGAATCCAACAAAATCGCGCACCTGATCGACTACATTGGCACCGGACCGTTCCGCCCCAGCCCCACCAAGCAGTCCAACCGCCCGCCCCTCGGCATTGATGGGCTCCGCGAACTTGCCGAGCTGTCCGCCGTGCCCACCGTAGCTATCGGCGACATCACCCCCGAAGACTGCCCCGCCATCCGCACCACCGGAGTTGCCGGAATCGCCATGGTCCGCGCCTTCGTCGACAACCCCGCGTTGCAGGCATAGCCATGACCATCACGATTATTGGCGGCGGAATCATTGGCCTCACTACCGCGTTTGAGCTCACCGAACGCGGCGAGAACGTGCACCTCATCGATGCAGAAACCAGCGACTACGGCACCGCCGCCGACGGCACCGCGATCTACCCCGCCGCCAGCCACTACGCCGGCGGTATGCTCGCACCCATCGCAGAAGTGCAATTCCAGCAGGACGCGCTCTTCCCGCTCATGACCGCCAGCGCCGACGCCTACCCCTCCCTCATGGGCAGGCTCAGCCGCGCCACCGACCTGCCCACCGGCTACGACACCACCGGCACGCTCATCATCGCAGCCGACCGTGCCGACGCCGAGCACCTGCAACGCACCCGCACCTACTACCGGGACATGAACCGCCCCGCAGACCCCGTCACCCCCACGCAGGCACGCACCCTCGAACCGCTCCTGGCGCCGCGTATCGCCGGCGCCGTGAGCATCCCCAGTGACCACCAGTTGCACCCGCGGCTCATGAGGCGCGCCCTCAAAGACGCCCTCACCCGCCGCGGCGTCACCTTCAGCGCCGAACGGGTCACCGACCCGGACGCGGGCGACATTATCTGCACCGGACTAGGGGCAACACTGCACGGGGACTACCCGCTACGCCCCGTCTACGGGGACATTCTGCGTCTGCGCGCCCCGCGGCCCATCCTCAAGCACGTGGTGCGCGGCTACGTGAACTCCCGCCCCGTCTACCTCATCCCCCGCCCCGACGGGGAGCTGTGCATCGGCGCAACCAGCCGCGAAGACCACCGCACGCTACCCGCCATTGACGGCGTACACCAGCTGCTACGTGACGCGATCCGGCTCGTGCCCGCCGTTGAAGAGTGCGAGCTTCTGGAGGCGAACGTCGGCGCCCGCCCCGGAACCCCGGACGACCTGCCCATCTTCGGGCACCGCACCCGTGCTGACGGCACCCGCCAGCTCGTGTCCACGGGCTATTTCCGCCACGGTATTCTGCTTGCCGCGCTCGCCGGCAAGGTTGGTGCGGAGGTCGCCTGCGGGGCTGAGATTCCGCCCATCATGCAGGCATGCGACCCGGCACGATTCACCCACTAAACACAGTCCCCGCCGGATGCACCCGGCACCTTCACGAAAGGATTTCGCATGATCATCACCTACAACGGCGAGCCGCTAACCACCAACGCCCCCACCGTATTTGACCTTGTCATGGACCAGTTTGGTACCGGGGCGGGCGTGGCAGTAGCCCTTAACCGCAGTATTGTGCCGCGTTCCACGTGGCTGGATGTCCCGCTGAACGAGGGCGATAGGGTGGATGCCCTCACCGCCGTTCAGGGCGGCTAATCTTTCAGCCTGTACCGGAGAGATACCCACCGGCAAAAAAGAACAGATATTCTCGGTTTTTGTTCCCTAAACCGGGCGCACCGTAGCGCCCCGCACCAACCAGCAGACCCCGTTATTTAGACGTTCCCACAGAGGAGAACACCATGAGCCTCACACCGCTCACCATCGGCGACCGCACCTTCACATCCCGCCTCATCATGGGTTCCGGAGGCGCAACCAGCATGGACCTGCTCGAGCAGGCGCTCATCGCCTCCGGCACCGAAATGACGACCGTTGCCATGCGCCGTCACGCCGCAGGCACCCCCATTTTTCCGCTTCTGCAGAAGCTCAATATTGCGCCGCTGCCCAATACCGCAGGGTGCCGCACCGCAGCTGATGCGGTGATGACCGCGATGCTTGCCCGCGAGGCGCTGGGCACCTCCTGGGTGAAGGTTGAGATCATCCACGACGAAGACACCCTGCTGCCGGATACCGTGGAGCTGCTGACCGCTTGCGAGCAGCTGGTGGCTGAGGATTTCACGGTGCTCGCGTACACCTCTGACGACCCGGTGGCTGCCGCCCGCCTGGAGGATGCGGGCGTTGCCGCGGTCATGCCGTTGGGTGCGCCGATTGGTACCGGTCTGGGCATTTTGAACCCGCACAATATTGAGCTGATTGCGTCCCGCGCGCAGGTTCCGGTGGTTCTGGATGCCGGCGTGGGTACCGCTTCGGACGCCGCCCTGGCGATGGAGCTGGGCTGTGATGCGGTGTTGTTGGCGTCGGCGGTGAATCGTGCTGAGGATCCGGTTGCGATGGCTCAGGCGATGAAGTTTGCGGTGCAGGCGGGCGCGTTGGCGCGTGAGGCTGGCCGTATTCCGGTGCGTGAGCACGCGAAGGCGTCGTCGCCGTCGGAGGGTTTTGTCTCGTGGATGTAAACCTTGCCCCTACCCCGGTGAATCCGGAGCATGCGCGTCTGGATCGCGAGCGCACGGACCGTCAGCGTCGCCTGCCGGGCTTTGATCAGGATGCGGTGGCGGCTGCCCGCGTGTTGGTGATTGGCGCTGGTGGTTTGGGTTGTCCGGTGGTGCAGGCGTTGGCGGCGGCTGGTGTGGGGTATCTGCATATTGTGGATTCTGATTCGGTGGAGCTGTCGAATATTCAGCGTCAGCCGCTTTTTGGTGTGTCTGATGTGGGTGAGCCGAAGGCGGAGGTTGCGGCGCGCCGTGCTCTGGAGTTGTGCCCGTCGTTGACGGTTGAGACGACAATCCGGCATGTGGATGCGTCCTGGATTTTGGATCTTTTCGCCGCGTCGGCACCGGATTGTGTGGTGGATTGTACAGATACGTTTGCGTCGAAGTATCTGATTGCGGATGCTGCGCAGGTTGCGGGTTTGCCGCTGGTGTGGGGCACGGTTTTGCGTTTTGGCGGGTCGGTGAGTCTTTTTGAGCCGGATGGCGCGCATTTGCGTGATATTTTTCCGACGATTCCGCAGACGGTGGAGTCGTGCGCGCTTGCCGGGGTGTTGGGTGCGACGACGGCGGTGGTTGGTTCGCTGATGGCGACGGAGGTGCTCAAGTATGTGAGCGGCTTGCCGACGGCGGCGGGCACTCTGCTGACCTATGATGCCCTATCGGGTACGTGTACGTCGTTTGGGGCGGTGCCGGATCCGGCGCGTGTGGTGCCGGTGGATTTGTCGGCGCATGAGGTTCCGCAGGTGCTGTTGGATGTGCGTGAGGCGCCTGAGCGTGAGGAGTCGGTGAAGCATGAGGGTTCGTTGCATTTGCCGCTGTCGCAGCTGAGCGATGCGGAGGGTTCGTTGTTGCCGGCAGCCGACGTGCCCGCGGAGCTGCTGAGTCTGTTTGAGTCGGTGCGTGATCAGCGCGTGGGCGTTTTCTGCGCCTCGGGTGCGCGAGCGCAGCGCTTTGTACAGGCGTACGCGGAGCTGGCGGGCGAGTACGGTGTGAGCCTCACGGCACTGTAGAGATGGTTTCCCCATGTGCAGGGCGTAAAATCGTGTATAACACGGCGGCACGTCGCGCGGTTTGTTCTGCCTAAAAACTGCCGCTGCCGCCTCCTGTTTTCGCACACTCACTCTAGGAGTTTTATGCTCACCGTCTCTACTGTGCCGCTTGTTTTGTGTACGGCACTTGTTGCGTTGACTTTGTTGATTAGCGGTATTGCTAAGGCGAAGGACCCGCAGAGTACCGTGACCGGTATTCAGAATCTTGGTTTGGAGAAGATCGCGCCGACCCGTGCGGTGTCGCTGATTTTGCCGTGGTTCGAGATTGCCCTGGCCGCCGTCCTGCTGCTGTCGCCGGTGCGTTTGCCTGCGGTGATTGCTTCGGGTTTGGCGTTGATTCTGATGCTGTTCTATACAGTGGTGATTGCGCGCGCTCTGGCGACGGGTCGTACTGCGGGTTGTAATTGTTTTGGTTCTGAGTCGAATGCGCCGGTGAGCCGTTATACGCTGGTCCGTAATGTTGCGTTGCTGTTGGCGGCGGCTGGTGCGCATGCGAGTGCGTTGAAGGGTGGCACGGGTGTTGTGTCGACTCTGCTGGGTCTGGGTAATAGCGGCTGGACTTGGGTTTTTGGTGCGGCGCTGATTGCTGTGACGTTGGAGGCTGTTCGCCGCGGTGATGCTCTTGCGCAGCCGGAGCCTCAGGCTGAGGTGATTTTGCCGGAGCCGGTGTATGACGAGAACGGCGAGGAGCAGTATGTTCGTATGCCGATTCCGCATGCGGCGCTGTACCTGGAGAATGGTCGTCACACGAATTTGCGTGCGTTGGCTAAGAATCAGGCGCGTGTGCTGGTGTTTGTGTCGGCGACCTGCGCTGGTTGTGTGAAGTTTTTGAAGACGATGTCTTCGTGGCAGGAGCGTCTGCCGCAGGTGGCGTTGCATCCGGTGTATTCGAGCCTGGAGTCGTTGCAGACCTCGCGTAATGCGGGTACGTTGCCGGAGGGTTTGACTCCGTTGATTGACCGTGAGGCGGGTTCGCGCGCGAATTTTGGTAATGGTGTGCCATTGGCTGTGGTTTTGGGTGCTGATGGTCTGATTGCTGGCGGCCCGGTGGCTGGTAAGGAGCAGGTTGAGGCACTGCTTGCCGATATTGAGGAGCAGTTCGCTGAGGCTGCTCGTCTGGCTGAGGAGGAGCGCCAGGAGCAGATGCGTAAGGCGTTTGCAGCGGGTCCGTCGAATGTTGAGGGCGACCACCTCTAAACACGCTCCTATCGTCCAGCCCCCGTAGCGCCTCTGTAGCGCTTCCGATAGCCCCGTCCGGCTCTTACTGCCCTTACCGGCAGGTGCCGGGTGGGGCTATGCTAGAACGTAGTGCACACACCGCTTATATGCCGCAGTCACCTTGCCTGGTGGCGGCTGGCGCGTCCTCAACCCTATCAAAGGAGTTTTTATGGCAATGATGAGTTTCAACGCTCCGGGTGAGCGTGAGAAGTCCCTGTGGCTGATCCGTAAGGAAAGCAACCCGAATCACTCACAGTGGTACATTGACCGTTTCAAGGCGATGGAGGCTGAGGGTAATGACATGGCGGGTGAGTCTCGTCTGTTGGATGCTATGGCTTCTCGTGGTGCGAAGATTCTTGATGCTGGTTCTGGTCCCGGTCGTGTGGGTAAGCAGCTGCACGCGTTGGGTCACCGTGTGACGGGTGTTGATATTGATCCTGAGCTGATTGAGGAGGCGCGCCGCGTCTGCCCGGAGGCTACGTGGATTACTGCTGATTTGGTGGATTTGCCGGAGGTGCTGGGCATTGAGGGTGACGCTACGGCGGAGAATGGTTTTGAGCTGCTGGTGTGTGCGGGTAATGTGATGGGTTTCTTGGCTCGTTCGACTCGTAAGCCGGTGGTGGAGAATTTCCGTCGCGTGTTGGCGCCGGGTGGCCGTGCGGTGGTTGGTTATGGTTCGGGTCCGGGCCGTGATTATGCGTTTGAGCAGTTCCTCGCTGATGCCCGCGAGGTTGGCCTGAACGTGGATAACACCTACTCTTCATGGCAGATGCACCCGTTTGTGGAGGGCTCTTCGGAATTTTTGGTGGCGGTTCTGTCGCGCCCGGCGAGCTAGGCTCGCATCTGAAACGAGCGCGCTAAGCGCATTTAGCTAGGCATACAAATGGCCCGGCGCCTCCCCTGTGTGGGGTGGGTGCCGGGCCATTTGTGTGTCCGGAAGAAGCGCGTCCATAAGAACTTTAAAGAATGGTTGTTCTAGTGGATCATGTAGATGTTGCGGGCGAGTTCTTCGGGCATGAAGGATGCGGCGAAGAGGATCGCCACGATGATGACGGCGAGTGCGGTCATGAGGCTGGAGCGCCAGCCGGGGTGCAGCTCGTTGAAGGTGATGAGCCCCTTGTGTTCTTTGTCCATGTTGACCACGTTGATCTGCTTGTAGATGGTGGTTTGGGCGGAGAGTTTGGAGGAGACTTCTCGCATGGTTTTGCCGTCCCAGACGCGGCCGTCGACGCGCATGAGCTGTTTGCCGTCTTTGTCGACGGCCCACATGGCGGGGAAGCTGCGGTAGCGTAGGCGGCCAGCGACGGTTTTGAGTTTCTGGCCGTAGGCTTTTTTGGGGTAGAGCTTTTCGACGAAGATGGTGTGGTCGATGTTTTCCAGCGGTACGGCGAACCAGCCGAAGGTGCGTGCGCGGAGCACGTGGGTTTTGGTGATGACGATGATGGTGGGTTTGAGGACTGAGTAGAGGTTTACGCCTGCGATGGTGCCGATGAGCAGTACGAGGATGGTGTACGGCAGGGCGGGTCGCTTGTAGAAGATGAAGGCGAGCGCGGCGAGTAGCACGATGGTGCCGGGGAGTGCCGCTTCGATGCGCCTGCCGTAGGAGCGCATGCGGGGGTGGAATAGTTCTGTGACTTCGCCGTATTTGGCGGGGACTTCGTGAGCGCGTTCTGCCATATACACAACTTTAGTGTGTGCGGTGCGTGAAACCTAGCGGACTACCTGCGTTACTCTGGTTCTATGCGTAATTTTTCTCCCGTGGAGCGGGTCCTGGCAATGTGGATGGTCGGTGTTGTGGTGGCCGTTTCTGTGGCTGCTGCGGCGCTGGTTATGACGAATAAGCTGGTGTATGGTCCGACGGGTCAGGTGCGGGAGTATTTTCATGCGTTGCGTACGGGTAATGGTTCGTATGCGCGTGGCCTGTTGGGTGCGCAGATCCCTGAGGGTGACGCGTCGCTGCTGGATGGGGATGCTTTGAGGCGTTCGGTGTCTTCGTTGGGTGAGGTGTCGTATGAGGTGGTGGAGACTAGCGCCGATGGTGAGCATGCGACGGTGCGTGCTTCGTATTCTTTGGGGGGTTCGCAGCAGCATACGGATTTTCGTTTGCATCGTGCGGGTACTCATTGGGGCTTTTTTGATAAGTGGGCTATTGATGAGGCGTCTTTGCCGTCGGTGAAGGTGAATATTCAGGGTGTGGAGGCTGCGACGATTAATAACCGTAAGGTTGCGGTGGATGAGGGTGCGGCGTCGTTCCCGGTGTTTTATCCGGGTGTGTATGCGGTGTCGTATGATTCGACGGTGTATACGACGCAGAAGGTGAATGAGGTGGTGACTGCGCAGGATGCGAATCATGCGGTGCGTATGGAGTTGAAGCCGAGTGATAATGCGTTGTCGTCGGTGAAGGAGCAGGTGCAGGACCATTTGAAGAAGTGTACGCAGCAGAGCACTCTTTATCCTGGTGGGTGCCCTTTTGAGTATGCGTTTACGGGCCGTGTGGATTCTGAGGTGAAGTGGTCGGTTGAGAAGGTCGCGGATCCGCAGGTGAGTGTGAGTTCGGCGGGTGTGTGGTCGTTGAAGCCGATGTCGGGTACGGCGAAGGGGTCGTTTACTCAGTTGGATTTGTTTACGGGTGCGCGTTCGCAGGTGCAGAAGGAGATTCCGTTTACGTTGAAGGCGTCGGTGGAGGCGGATGCGAAGGCGGTCCGAGTCTCCTTCTAAGGACGAACAGCGAGAGCCAGTATGCTCTGAATGCGACATCAGGGTGCCCGAGCGAAGCGAGGGCGGGTTCCCTGTAGGAGCGAAGAGCATACTGGCTCGTGGCTTATATGGGTTGAGAAAGGGCCGGTGTTATCCGTAGCGACATCAGGGTGTCCGAGCGAAGCGAGGACGGGTGCCCCTGTAGGAGCGAGGATGACCCGGCCCTTTCGCGTCCCACAATCCTAAAAGGTCAAAGGGAACCGGTACTATCTGCAGCTGTATCAGAGCGGTACGACAGAAAAGGGTCAGTATTATCCGTAGCGACATCAGGGTGTCCGAAGCGAAGCGAGGACGGGTGCCCCTGTAGGAGCGAGGATAATACTGACCCTTGATTCTTTTATAGATCCCTAGTTGATACCGCGCAGGTCCAGGACGAGTTCGCTTTCGTCTGCCTCGTCACCGGTCACGACGACGGGAATACCCCAGTCCTGCTGGTAGAGGTGGCATGCTGCGTGCTCGGGGATGTCACCGTCGGGGGTGCCGTCGCAGGCGGCGGCGCGGGCGGTGATGTGCAGGACTGCCTCCGTGATTTCGGGGTTGAGTACGAGGGTGCGGGTCAGTCCGGTGGAGGTGCCGGCGCCTTCCAGGATGAAGTTCTCGGGAGTGGATGAGATCTTCAGCTGGGTGGGGTCGCCCCAGCGGGTGTCGAGCTTCTGGCCGGTGGGCACGGTGAATCGTGAGGTGAATTCGAGGGTGCCGCCGGTGAGCTTGGTGGAGGGGCGTGCGGTGGTGATGGCGCCTTCGTCGACGTGCTGTGCCTTCGCGGGGATGGAGGCGCGTACGAGCTGGTGGGCGTTGGTTTCGACGATGATGAGGCGCGGTTCTTCGCCGGGTACTTCTTCGACGAGCAGGTCGGAGGGTTCGTCGAGGCCGCGTTCGAGGGTGCCGAGGGTGCCGGTTGCGGGGTCCCAGCGGCGGATGGCGCCGTTGTAGGTGTCGGCGACGGCGATGGAGCCGTCGGGCAGTTCGGTCAGGCCGAGGGGGTGCTGCATGCGGGCGGTGTCGGAGTCGCCGTCGACGAAGCCGAAGTCGAACAGGCCCTTGCCGACGGCAGAGGTGACCTGTACGCCGTCTTCGGTGAAGGTGACGTGGCGCAGGCCGCTGGTTTCGGAGCATGCGACCCAGAGGCTGCCGTCGCGGGCTTCGATGATGCCGGAGGGCTGTGCGAACCAGGCGTCGGCGGCGGGGCCGTCGGCGAGGCCTTCGACGCCGGAGCCTGCGAAGATGCTGACGGTGCCGGTGACGGGTTCGTAGCCGAAGAGCTGGTGGGTGCCCGCCATGGCGATGATGAACTGGCCGGCTTCGCGGGAGTAGACCGCATCCCAGGGCGAGGAGAGCGCAATTTCGGTGGCGGGTACACCTGCGGGGATGTGGTTGGGGTCGCCGGTGACGGCGTTGTCGCCGTCGATGACGCGCTGCACGCCGTTGCCTGCGAGGGTGCGTACTTCGCCGGTGCGCAGGTTGAGGGAGCGCAGGCGGTGGTTGACGGTGTCGGCGACGAGCACGTCGTAGCCGAGCTGTTCGCGCAGGTTTTCGGGTACGAGGGCGAGGCCGGCGGGTTCGTTGAAGCGTGCTTCGGTGCCGGTACCGTCGACGTGGCCCTTGACGGGGTGGTTGATGGGGTCGTTGCCGCCGCCGTAGGTGTTGATGACGGTGTTGAGGTCAGCGGCTACCTGCAGGATGCGGTGGCGCGCGCTGTCGGCAACGAGGTAGGTGCGCTCGCGGTTGCCGAAGAGGTTTGCGGGGCCGAATTCGGCGGGCAGTTCGATGGCTTTGCCGGGGAAGGCGTAGGTGCCTGCTGCCTTGGGGCGGGGTACGTAGGGGCCGTCGCCGCGGTGCAGGGTGCCCTTCGCCTCGTGCTCGGCGACGAGTTCGCGTACGAGGGAGGTGAGGCCCTGTACGTGGCCTTCGCCGGAGAGGTGGGCGACGATGTAGCCTTCGGGGTCGACGACGACGAGGGTGGGCCATGCGCGGGCGGTGTATGCCTGCCAGGTGGTCAGTTCGGGGTCGTCGAGTACGGGGTGGGTGATGTGGTAGCGGTCGACGGCTGCGGCGAGCGCTACGGGGTCTGCTTCGTGTTCGAATTTGGGGCTGTGTACGCCGACGGTGACGAGTACGTCGGAGAATTCTTCTTCGAGGGGGCGTAGTTCGTCGAGGACGTGCAGGCAGTTGATGCAGCAGAGGGTCCAGAAGTCGAGAATAACGATTTTGCCGCGCAGGTCCTGCAGGGTCAGGTTCTTATCGCCGGTGTTGAGCCAGGCTCGACCTTCGAGTTCGCTGGCGCGTACGCGTACGCTGCGGGTGGTGTTCTCGCTCATGGGTTCTCTCTCCTGTTGGGTGCGCCGTGTGTGGGCGCGTCGGTTTGCTGTCCCCATTATGCCAGCGTGGTGGGGGTGGTTCGCTGGGAGTTGAGCATTGTGAACGCGGGAGGTAACGGCTCGTCATATTACGTCATATTTGCGTGAGTTGAGGAGTGCGAAAGTGGTATGCACGGGTTTGGAAATCATTGCATCTCATTCATTCGCCATGCCCTCCGGTACCGATACGCCGGGGCACCCCCGAAATATTTAACTTAATAAGTTAAGCCTTACCTAACTATTGATTAATCTAACCCTTAATTTTTAGACTGGGAGGGTGCGATTTTTCGCACACCCTTCTGCGGGACTCGCCGACGACCCCGCCCCCACCCAAGGCCCGCCCTGCAGGCGGCGCCCCCCCCAAGAGAAAGGCCTCCCATGGTGCAACGTCAGCTCCCCAAGCCCAGCGAACTACTTGAATTTATGCAATTCAAGAAGCCCAGCCTCGACTTTGCAGGCAACCGCCTACAGAGCGCACTGACCATCTACGATTTGCGCCGCATCGCAAAGCGCCGCACACCAGCCGCCGCTTTCGACTACACGGACGGCGCCGCGGAAGGTGAACTGTCAATGACCCGCGCCCGCCAGGCCTTCGAGGATGTCGAGTTCCACCCGGGTATCCTGACGGATGTTTCCACCGTAGACACCACCACGAAGGTACTGGGTGGCACCTCCGCTCTACCCTTCGGTATCGCCCCCACGGGCTTTACACGCCTCATGCAGACCGAAGGCGAGATTGCCGGATCCGGCGCGGCGGGGGCAGCGGGCATCCCCTTCACCCTCTCAACCCTGGGTACAACCAGCATTGAGGATGTGCGCCGAGTCAACCCAAATGGCCGCCTGTGGTTCCAGCTGTACGTGATGCGTCAGCGTGAGATTTCCTACGGCTTGGTCGAGCGCGCCGCAAAGGCTGGCTACGATACGCTCTTCTTCACTGTAGATACGCCCATTGCGGGGGCGCGCCTGCGCGATAAGCGCAACGGCTTTTCCATTCCGCCCCAGCTTTCGCTGAAGACAGTGGCGAACGCGATTCCGCGCCCGTGGTGGTGGTATGACTTCCTCACCACGCCCAAATTGGAGTTCGCTTCACTCTCCTCGACAGGCGGCACGGTGGGCGAATTGCTGGACGCTGCCATGGATCCGTCCATCAATTACGAGGATCTTAAGGAAATCCGTGAGTTGTGGCCCGGCAAGATTGTCATTAAGGGCGTGCAAAACGTGGAGGATTCCAAGAAGCTGGCTGATTTAGGCGTGGACGGCATCCTACTGTCGAACCACGGCGGCCGCCAGTTGGACCGCGCTCCGGTTCCCTTCCACCTGCTCCCGGAAGTGGTTCGCGAGGTCGGCAAGGACACCGAAGTTATGGTGGATACCGGCATTATGAACGGCGCGGATGTGGTGGCCTCGCTGGCCTTGGGCGCCAAGTTCACGCTGATTGGCCGCGCCTACCTATACGGACTCATGGCGGGTGGCCGCCGCGGTGTGGATCGCACGATTGAGATCCTCTCGGAAGAGGTGCGCCGCACAATGCGCCTGCTACAGGTCAGTTGCGTTGAGGAACTCGAACCCAAGCATGTGACGCAATTGCGCCGCCTGCAACCCATTCCGAAGATTTAAACCTCTCCATCCCCGAGTGAGAAATAATTAAAGACGCCCCGCACGCATCACGTATAGATGCGCGCGGGGCGTTGGTATCCCTAGTGTGGTGGGCTGTTCTGCCCAGTGGGCAGGAGCTAGTTTTTACTTGGCGCCTGCAACCTCGGAGAGGTCACCAATCTTGGTGGGCTTGACCGGGGTCTTAGCGGTGCCGCTGAAGCCGTCGATACGGCCGGGTGCCTTCGGGGTTTCGATGGTGGAGACGTCAGTCGCCTGCTCAAAGGTCTTGGTGTTCAGCACGGATGCGGTGCCATCTGCATTGACAACGGTGTAGAGGTTGTCCTTGGGATTGGTCTTGATCCAGGAGCCGTCCTCTTTCACGACGATGGTTGTACCGTTGGAGTCCATGCTGGTCCACACACCGTTATTCTGGATGCTGATGATAGCGCCGTCCTTGGATTCGAATGCAGCGAGTTCATCGGTGTAGTAGACGGTGCCATCGCTGGTCTGCACCTTCTTCACGCCGGACTGCTCCTTGAGCTGCTCCAGGGCTTTCTTGCTGGCGGTGTAGCCTGCGGAGGCTGCCTGATCGGCGGATTCCTGGCCCTTCTTGAGTGCTTCGGTTGCTTCGCTGGGCAGACCGCTGGGGGCGCTGATGGTGCCCTGGGTGGTCTTGGTTTCTGCCTTGGTGGTTTCAGCTGCTGCGGAGGCGGTGCTCTTGCTGGTTGCTGCTGCGGAGGTGCTTGCGGGTGCCGAGGCAGTTGCGGAAGCGGTTGCAGAAGCGGACGCGCTTGCCGATGCGGAGGAGTTGGAGTTGGCGCCGGAGTTGCCGCCGCAGGCTGCGAGGCCGAGGGCACCGGCAATGGTCAGGGACAGAACAGCAATTGACTTCTTCACTGAATTTCTCTTTTCTGTATGCGCCGCTCTGCGGCGGCGCAGTGCATGGTGTGGTTGACCTGTACTCCAGTATGCCCGGAGTACGCCTCCATGCTAGCACCGTGACCTGAAAGCTCCCTGAGATGTTGCGGTGCTTCCCTTCCCCCGCTTTTCATGGGTCTTCTCAGCTCGGATCGAAGACGCAAAACACCCCGCACGCATCACAGTCGGATACGCACGGGGTGCTGGTGTCCCTGTTCTGTCGGGCTATTCGGCCAAGGGGGCAGGAGCTCGTTTTTACTTGAGGCCTGTAATCTCAGAAAAGTCAGCAACCTTGGTGGGCTTGGCCGGGGTCTTAGCGGTGCCGCGGAAACCGTCGATGGGGCCAGGGGCCTTCGGGATATCGATGGTGGAGAGGTCGGTCGCCTGCTCTAAGGTCTTAGTGTTCAGGACGGCAGCGGCGCCGTCTGCCCTAACGGCGGTGTAGAGGCTGTCCTCGGGGTTGGTTTTGATCCAGGAGCCGTCCTCGTCCACGACGATGGTTCCACCGTTGGAGTCAAAGCTACTCCACGCACCGGTATTTTTGATGATGACAATAGCGCCGTCCTTGGATTCGAATGTAGCGACTTCATCGTTGTAGTAGACGGTGCCGTCGCTGGTCTGTGCCTTCTTGACGCTGGAATCTTCCTTGAACTCGTTCAGGGATTCCTTGCTGGCGCGGTACAGTGCGGAGGTTGCCTGCTGGTTGGATTCCTCGCTCTTCTTAAGTGCTTCGCTTGCTTCGCTGGGCAGAGCGCTGGGGGCGCTGATGGTGCCCTGGGTGGTCTTGGTTTCTGCCTTGGTGGTTTCAGCTGCGGCGGAGGTGGTGCTTGCGCTGGTTGCCGCGGTGGAGGTGCTTGCGGGTGCCGAGGCAGTTGCGGAAGCGGACGCGCTTGCCGATGCGGAGGAGTTGGAGTTGGCGCCGGAGTTGCCGCCGCAGGCTGCGAGGCCGAGGGCACCGGCAATGGTCAGGAACAGAACAGCAATAGACTTCTTCACGGCAGATTTCTCTTTCCGTCATGCGTCGCTCTGCAGCGGCACAGTGCGTGGTGTGGTTGACCTGTACTCCGGTATGCCCGGCGTACGCCTTCATGCTAGCACCTCATCCTGACGGTACTCTGCAAGCATGCGTAAAACGCCCCTCACGCATCACGTTCAGATGCGCACGGGGCGTCTTATAGGGTCAGGGGCTGTTACGCTCTGGTAGCGTCACAAGCCGCTGTTAGCTCTTTGCAGCTTACTTGGGCTGTGCGGGCTTGACGGGGTTGACCTTAGCCTGTGCGGGCTTTGCGGGAACCTTCGGAGCCTTCAGGTCTGCCTTCTCGCCGCCAACGATGGAGGTTACTTCACCGGATGCGTCCACGGATGCCTGCAGGCCGCTGTTAGACTGGATGGTCCAGGAGCCGTCAGCCTTAACTGCGACCTGGCCGTTTGCGTCCTGGCGGCTCCAGGAGCCGTCAGCCTGTACAGCTACCTGACCTTCGTCACCCTGAATGGACCAGCCGCCGTCCTCGGAAGCAATAACGTCGCCCTCAACGGCGGAGGAGGAGTTACCCTCGGAGTCCTTGGACTCAGCCTTGGTGCCCTTCTCGTCGGACTCTACCTTGGAGGAGTTACCCTCGGAGTCCTTAGCGTTGACGGAAGCCTTGCCGTCTGCGCCGACCTTCACGTCTGCGGAGTTGCCCTCGCCGTCGTTAGCCTTGACGGTGACGTTGCCGTCCTTGTCAACCTTCACGTCTGCAGAAGCGGAAGCAGATGCAGCCGAGGTGGTTGCAGCTGCAGAGGATGCCTTAGCCGATGCGCTTGCGGAAGCAGTCGCAGAAGCAGATGCGGATGCAGTCGCGGTGGTGGTGGAAGAGGACTGGGAGCCGCATGCGCTCAGGCCCAGTGCGCCTGCGAAGGCGATGGACAGAACCGCGGTGGTCTTCTTCATTGCGGGGGCGAATGCCATTATTTCTCCTTGTGGTTGTTAGTATGGTGCGGCTAGTTGGCGACGTATTCGCGTCGTGCGCAGGATCCTTGTGGGATTCCATAACGATTATCGGTGTAACCAACCGCGTTAATTCTATCGAGTTTGGGGGGCTTTTATCCGAGCCACCGGGCGTTTATCCGCATTCTAGCGGGTGGGATATCCCACGTTTCTGCCCGGTTTGTCGGCTGGTCACATCAGTTAGTTACGGGGAGTGACGGGCTTGACGGGGTCCACGGTAGCGCCGGCAGGCTTGACGGGTACAGTGGGTACCTGGAAGGTTCCCTGTCCGGTCTGTTCCCAGGAGCCATCAGCCTTCACTTCGACAACGCCGGGAGCTCCGACGAGTTCCCAGGAGCCGTCTGCCCTGACCTCTACGTTGCCGCTCGGACCGACACGCTCCCAGGAGCCGTCAGCGTCTACTTCAACGATGTCGCCGTTGGGGGCGTGGTAGGACCAGCCGCCGTCGGTCTTGATTTCGATGAGGGTGTAGCCGTTGGCTGCGCTGACGGTTCCGCTGTCGACGGTCACGGTGCCGGAGCCGTTCGAGCCGCTCTTGGCGGAGGTCTCGCCGGCCTTCTCGTCGACCTTTGCGGAGGAGCCCGAGTTGTTCGATGCCGAGCCGCCGTTGACGGTTGCATTGCCGCTAGCGTCGGCGGTCACGCCGGTACCGTTCGCGCCGTTGACGGTCACATTACCGTTGGCGTCTGCGGTGACCCCGGTACCATCAGCACCGCTGACGGTCACACCGTTTTCGGTGACGGTGACGGTGCCCTGGGAGCTGCTTGCGGTGGCGCTCGGGGAGGCTGCGTCGCTTGCCTTGACGGTGACCTTGCCGTTGCCCGCGTTGACTGCTGCGTCGGCGGTGGAGGATGCCTTAGCGGTCGCGGTGGCGCTGGGTGCCGGGTTGGAGGTGTTCTGTGCACCGCAGGCGCTCAGGCCGAGTGCTGCGATTGCTGCGATGGACAGTGCGGCTGCGCCGGTGCGGAGGCGGTGGCTGGTGGGCTGCGCGGAAGTACGCTGAGCGTGGCGTGCCATGAGGTGGTTCTCCTTGTGCGTCCCGGAGGGTCAATCGTCCGGGGTTTGTATGGTTGTTTTCCGGTTGGGGTGGGGCCGTTTGTATGGTGTGTGGCTTTTCCTTCGCCGGTGATTCCAGCATAGGGTGTGAGTCTAAGATTGAGCTTTAGTTTGCTGTGTTTAAGCTATGTCTGGACAGCGATGTATAAGTATTTTTCCCAGCGAGGTTTCATACTCACGGTTTTTCGCTCAGCTTATGTATAGCTTTCTGCTTATATGTATAAATTTTCTTTATTTTTTCTGTAGCCTGCCCTAGCTTCTTCCGTGAAGTAGGGATAGTTTCTGTGTTTTTAGCTCAACCACAACATTAAGGTCGCAAAGACACAACTACTCAGCGACTCTAGGGCTCCATCCCACCTGGCTAGGCGCGCTTCCGCTACTTAAGCCCCCCCCCTTCGGCGGGGTTTTCTCCGCTGTTTTCCCTTGGGCAGGCATAATAAAAGACCCCCACCGTGAGGGTAGGGGTCTTTTATCAGATTCAAAGTCTCAAGAATTACTTCTTCTTAGCGACTGCTGCCTTCAGCTTGGAGCCTGCGGTCAGCTTCACGCCGTGACCGGCGGGAATCTGAATAGTTTCGCCGGTCTGCGGGTTACGGCCGGTACGAGCTGCACGGTCGGTGCGCTCGATTGCCATCCAACCGGGGATGGTGATCTTCTCGCCCTTGGAGACGGAAGACTCGAAAACCTGGAACACTGCGTCGAGGACTGCATTCACGGTTGCCTGGCTCTTGCCAGACTTCTCTGCAACCTCTGCAACGAGTTCGGTACGGTTCTTAGCCATTAGGGTGCCCCTTCCAGAGACTTAAGGTTTGAGTCTAAAGCGAGTGACCGTCGGTAACGACGGAAAACCGTTTAGGAACTAAAATACCAGATTTACCAGCTGGACTTGGTGATACCGGGCAGCTCGCCACGGTGTGCCATCTCGCGGAAACGCACGCGGGAGATACCGAACTTCTGGAAGGTACCGCGGGGGCGGCCGTCGATCTGGTCGCGATTACGCACGCGAACGGGGGAAGCGTTGCGGGGCAGCTTCTGCAGTGCCACGCGTGCTGCTTCGCGCTCCTCGGGGGTAGCGTTCTCGTCGATCAGGGTCTTCTTCAGCGCGATACGCTTCTCGTTGTAGCGAGCGACGATGACCTTGCGCTGCTCGTTGCGAGCGATCTTGGACTTCTTAGCCATTCTTAGCGCTCCTCTCGGAAGTCAACGTGCTTGCGAACGACGGGGTCGTACTTCTTCAGCACCATACGGTCGGGGTTGTTGCGGCGGTTCTTACGGGTCACGTAGGTGTAACCGGTGCCAGCAGTGGACTTGAGCTTGATGATAGGACGGAGGTCCTTAGCCTTGGATGCCATTTACTAGATCTTCTCCCCGCGTGCGATGATTTCTGCAACAACGGCATCGATGCCACGAGCATCGATAACCTTGATGCCCTTAGCGGACACGTTCAGGGTTACCTTACGACGCAGCGAAGGAACCCAGTAGGTCTTCTTCTGAACGTTCGGGTCGAATCGACGCTTGTTGCGGCGATGCGAGTGCGAAATGCTGTGTCCAAAGCCGGGAACAGCTCCGGTCACCTGGCAGACTGCTGCCATGTTTCACTCCTTTATTGATTGACTTTTATGACGGTACGCAGTCGATGTTACTCGTGAGCGTCCCGCCACCAATGTAGAAGCACCGGGTTATTCGCCGGGCTAGAGTGTTTGAGATCGTCACGTGGGTGAGAGGCCACGCATCGATCCCCGCCGCGGGAAAAACGGTGAAGCTTATTAGTGTCGAGAGGCGTTTCCACCACTACGAACAGCGTTAAATTCTAGGTAAATACGGGGGTTCGTGCAAGCCTGCACGCCGGATTTTGCCTTAAAAATCCGCGGAATCTCGGTGTTCTGAGCCGATTGCACCTCGTTTAAGCGAAGAGCTCGATTCACGGATGCACGCCTGCCTTCGAGCGGCAAACATACCCATCCATTCTACCAAAAATGGGTGTTTTTGCAAGTCCAGATGTTTTTAAGGAATTCTTTAACACCCCTAGTCAGGCGTTAATGCACCTTTTTAAGAACGGATGTTCTCTATGTGACCGGGGATAAATTACACCGGTGAAATTCATGTTGTGAGATTAACAGCTTAAGCCAGATTTAAGCCGTAAACAGCCCCGCACCACCGATTCTGACGGTGTGCACAGGGCTGTTAAACGGGCTTAAATACGCGTTTAAAGAGCTTTTAACTCTCGTTTTAACGTTTCCGCCCCGGTTTTAAAGGGCGGTTTAAGGGTTTGCAACGGTACGGGTAACGGCAGTTTTACCGTTCCAGTTACGGCGTAAAAGCGGGCACAAATACGGTACAGATACAGCGCAGGGCACTCCCCCGGCCTACAGTTTTACGCCGTAACGCGCCCCCCCTCAGCATTAGTTCTTAAGGGCGTTAGTTTTTAAGGCTTGCCGCGGGTACCCACTCCGGGTACTTGGGGGTCACGCCGTCACCGGAGCTCGTACCCTTCAGGCGGCGGCCAATCCACGGCAGGGCAAACTCGCGGACCCAGCGTGCCTCCTGCTCGATCTTCTCGCGGGCGGTCAGCTGCACCTCCGGGGGCAGTACCGATTCGGTGACCACACCGGGCAGGCCAAGCTGCGCCAGCACACGAGATGCGAAGCGTTCATGGCCGAGGCCGTTCATGTGCAGACGATCGTCAGCCCACAGACGCCAGTCAAGGAAGTCGTTCCAGCGCCAGTAGTCGATAATGTGTGCGCCGTGGTCCTCAGCAATGCCGCGCAGCAGCTCATTGTAGGTGGCGGTGCGGCCACGGGTGCGGGAGAAGGGGCCCTGGCCCTGCACATCCAAGCCCGTAATGGTCAGAATCGTGATGTCCTGGGCGCGCATGGCGGCGAAGGCTTCGTCGACGCGGGTCATGAGCTGGTCAATATCCACGTTGGGTCGCATGATGTCGTTGCCGCCACCGTAGAACGTAACAATGTTGGGGCAGAGGTCGAGGGCTCGAGGCAACTGTTCATCCAGGATGGGGCCGAGCAGGCGTCCGCGGATAGCAAGGTTTGCGTACTGTGCCTGCGGGTCTACTGCACCGAGGCCTTCAGCAACGCGGTCTGCCCACCCGCGCAAGCTGTTGGGGCGGCGGCGGTCAACGTCGCCCACGCCTTCGGTGAAGGAGTCACCGATTGCCACGTAGCGTACTGATTCGCCGTTGAGTTTGCCGTTGGAGTCTAGGAGCGGGGTCGTCATTGTGTTCTTCTTTCCGGGCCTCTATAGAGAATGACCCTTCTGTGGAAGAAGCCGGCACACCCGCGCGGTGTACCGGCTTCTTCGCTTAGCTTTCGGTGCGTCCTGCTTTCCAGTATCCCACTGTTGAGGGTTCTTCTTCAGATATGAGCGGGGGTTTCTTAGGATGCGACAGCTGAACCGGCAACGGTGGACGCACTCCGGGGATGGGGTACCACCACTACACTGCCGTCGTTAAACGGGTCCGCAACCTCGGCCTTCAGGCTAAAGATGGTGTGCAGGTTCTCGCGGGTGAGCACGTCGTGTGCTTCTCCATGCGCGACGATGGAGCCGTCCTTCATAGCGACGAGGTAATCAGCGACTCGAGCGGCGAGGTTCAGTTCGTGCAGCACCATAATCATGGTGGTGCCGCGCTGTTCGTTGAGTTCCGAGAGCAGGTCGAGTAGCTCCACCTGATGTGCCAGGTCGAGGTAGGTGGTCGGCTCGTCCAGCAGTAGAATGTCAGTTTCTTGGGCGAGCGCCATGGCAATCCAGACACGCTGACGTTGGCCGCCGGAGAGTTCGGTGACCTGTCGTTCGGCGAGGGACATAGTGTCGGTGGCTTCTAGCGCCCAGGCGACCGCCTCATCATCTTCGGCGCTATTGCGTTTGAAGAGGCCTTGGTAGGGGTAGCGGCCGCGGGAGACCAGGTCTGCTACGGTAATTCCTTCGGGGGCGATGGGATGCTGGGGCATCAGCCCGACCATGCGGGCGAAGCCTTTCATGGAGTATTCGTGGGTGGGTTTGCCGTCGAGGGTGAAGTCGCCGTTGAGCGGCTTGAGTAGTCGGGAGACACCGCGTAGCAGGGTGGATTTACCGCAGCCGTTGGGGCCGATGATGGCGGTGATTTTGCCCTTGGGGAATTCGAGGAAGAGGTCTTTGACGATGGTGGTTTCGCCGTAGCCGAGGCTGACGTTCTCAACTTTGAGGGTGCGTTCGGTGATTTCTTTCATGGCGTCCTTTCTTCTCTAAGGCTTTTCCCGGGAGCCTCCTAACTTAGCCTATCCTAATTTCGGGTCAGAAAATAGCGAATCCCCCGCACTGTTCATACTTCTGTAGAACAGCATGGGGGATCCGTCATATTGGCGAACTTTAGAAGTTCACTTTTCCACTCACGAGCCAGCCGCCTTCCGCTGCACGCTGGAAGACTTCCTGAGCCATGGTGCGGCTGTAGGTCTTGGAGACATGGTTGTCGTCGATGTAGACGTAGATGTTTCCAACCACGGGGCTGCACATGCCGTCCGGGCAGTACACGTCCTTCAGGTCCACCATGACGGCACCCTGGTTGCGGTACTTATCGAAGATTTCCTTTGCAGGGTTTTCGGCAGCGTACTTGTCGCTTGCGGGTCGTGCGCAGGAGCTCTTGTCGTCGCCGGCCTTCTGAGCGCACTCGTAGATGTTGTACTCGAAGCGCGGGTTATCGCGCAGGCCGATGACCTGGACTCCTGCCTCGGTGAGGCGGCGGACCGTCTCGTCGAGGCTCGGGTCGACTCGTTCGTCGTTCGATCGTGCTTGGGCAACGGTGGCGATGAGCACCACGGTCTGCGGCTTACGCTTGAGAATTTCCTCGGTCATCTTGGTGTTGAATTCCGAGCATTCGTTGCTGGCGTTGACGGCGCGGACCGGGTACTGGCAGCCGCCGAGCAGGTAGGTCTGCAGGTTGGTTTTGGTTTGTTCTGCGATGGGCTTGAAGATGCTCAGCGCCTGTTCGGCGTGGGAGTTACCGATGACCATGGTCAGCGGTGCATCCTCGGGGCCGTACTTCTGCACGTTGCAATACTTGGCGAGTGCCGGGTCGGAGGGCGCGAAGCCACCAATGCAGGGGTCGCTCAGTCCGTCGAACTGGGTTTTGACGTCGCCGCCGGAGGGGATGGGGTTGTCAATGAGTCCCTGCTGGGCGCCGCCGATAGCGCGGGCGCCGGGGTAGTTTTCGCTGGCGGTCTGTACCTGCAGTTCGGCGTTCTGCTCGGACTGGGTGTTGCGGTAGCCTACCCATGCCTGTGCGGCGATGAGGGGCACACCGGCAACCAGGAAGATAGCGAGAATAAAGGCGAGCTGATCGGCCCAGGTCTTGACGGAGAAGACGGTCTTGAAGCGCATCTTCATCATGAGCCAGGGTACGAAGGGGTCCTTACGGTAGCGCAGCGGCTTCTCGACGAAGCGGATGAGCAGCCATGCCAAGCCGATGGAGGCAAGGATGATGACGGCGCCTTCGATGAAGTTCACGCGGGAGGTACCGACGGCGCTGCTGTAGAGAATGAGGATGGGCCAGTGCACCAGGTACAGGGCGTAGGAGATGTTGCCGAGGTTCTGCAGGGGTGCGGAGACCAGCAGTCGATCGATGCCCCAGCGGCTGTTGGTGCGGCCTGCCATGATGACGAGCGCACCGGAGATCACGGGCCAGAGCGCCAGGTAGCCGGGGAATGCTCGTTCAACGGGCAGGATTGCGCCACAGGTGACCAGACCGATGATACCGACCCAGCCCATAACCACTCGAGCCTTTTCGGGTGCCTTCCACTTGAGGGTGAGCATTGCCAGCAGGGTGCCGATGGCAAATTCCCACAGGCGGGGGCGGG
>NZ_KV802662.1:0-3740 GCF_001810775.1 Rothia sp. HMSC062H08 | reverse complement strand
GCGGGTGTCGAAGTAGGCGAATCCCTGGTTGGTGTCGGTTTCGACGATGGAGAAGGTCAGGGATGCGACGAACACCGTGTTGAAGATGAATACCGCGGTGGTGAAGAGGTTCCCGCGGAATCGGTGCACGACGTAGGCTACTGCGGCGAAGAGCAGGGGCCAGATGATGAAGATCTGTCCCTGGATGGAGAGCGACCAGAAGTGCTGGAAGGGTGACTTCACGGAGGCGTTTTGGGCGTAGTAGTCTACGGAGCTGAACGCGAGGTTCCAGTTCTGGAAGTAGAACAGGGAGCTCCTTGCGTCGGTTACGGTTTGCGACCAGCGACTGGGCGCGAGCACGAAGAAGGACGCAATGGTGGTACCCGCGATAACCACGGTGGCTACGGGTAGCAGTCGCTGGAAGACGTGCATCCAGTAGCTGAAGAGATTGAGGGGTTTGCCTTCGTTGATCTTGCGCATGAAGGAGAGCGAGAGCAGGAAGGCGGAGATGAAGAGGAAGACGTCCACGCCGCCGGAGACTTTGCCGACCCAGACGTGGTAGAGCACCACGAGGAGCACGGCGAAGGCTCGCAGGCCCTGGATTTCGGGGCGGAATCCTCGCGATTCGATGAATTCTTCGAGGGGGTAGTCGTTGGTTTCGCGTGCTTTGACGGTGCGCAGCGCCGCGGTACGGGTGCCCTGCGAGGCGGGGGCCTGCGGGGTTCCGGAGGTTTCAGACATACTTGGTTCCTCAGGGCGGGTAGACGATGTGTTGGTGCGGGTCCCTTAGACACTCGAGGACACTCGCTACAATAAAATCCTGATCCGCACCTCTGCTATGAGGCTGGTGCGAACCAGGATTTTTCTGAGCCCCCTACCGGATTCGAACCGGTGACCCTCTGTTTACAAGACAGATGCTCTGGCCAACTGAGCTAAGGAGGCAACCTGTCCAGTGTACCCTATTCTCTTGGTTGAGTCTGCTTAGTTGTTCTTTTAGGGTTTGGTTGAGAATACTTCTAAATTATGGGGTGATGGTATGTTCGTTTCCTTCGTTTTACCCCTTATGAGCACCGCTTCTGTACGCTGCTCACCCACCCCTCGTACTTATCACCGTGTATGGAAAAACCCGGTAGCCTCACGCCGAGGTTACCGGGTTTTCGTATCGAAGCGGTTACTTCTTCTTAGCTTCGATCTTTTCCTTCAGGAAGGTGCTGAAGTCGTTGCTGGTGTACTGGTCACCATCAACGAAGACGGTGGGGGTACCCTTAATACCGTTCTTTGCGGATTCAGCGTTGACCACGTCCACGAAGGGGCGCCACTTGCCATCGTTCATATCGGAGCCGATGGACGCACCGTGCTTAGAAGCGATGTCGGCGATCTGCTGGTTGTTCATGTCGCCGCGGCCCTGGTGAGTAAAGATCTCACGCTGGTAGTTCAGGAAGTCGCTGGTGCTGACCTGGTTGGCCACGGAATATGCTGCTGCCGCGTTACGTGCGGAGTATGCGGTGGGCGAGGAACGGTCCAGGAAGGTCAGGTTACGGATTTCCAGGGTGATGGTGCCGTCTTCGACGAGCTTCTGGATTTCCTCACCGTACTTCTTCTCAAACTCTGCACAGTGCACGCAGTTGTAGTCCTGGAAGATGGTCACGCGTACGGGCTGGCCGTTCTTGGATGCCTCTTCAGCGGTCTGCACGCCCGGGGGCATGGTGTTGACTGCTGCTGCGGTTCCGTTGACCATGGGGGTCACGGAGGAGGTCGAGGTTGCGAGCTGCTTGAAGTCGCGGTTCTCCTGGGTGGAGGAGTTCTGGACGATGCCGTCCTTGGTCAGCACAATGCCACCGTATTCGTTGGCGCTGGAGGGCACCGGGCCGCTTTCTGCTACCTTGGTGTTCTTGTTGCCGTTGACTACGACGAAGCCGATGATACCTACGATGATGAGGACCACGGCGAGTACGCCGAACTGGAGCCAGCGGCGGCTTGCCTGGCTGGGGCTCTTCTTGGCCTGCTGGGCCGCAATCTGGCGGGCTTTTTCGCGGGCGTCGGTCGACATGCCTGCTCCTTTGGTTGGGAATATGGGTGGCGGTTCGTCCACTTCTTCTAGCCTACTCCTTATGGAGTACGCACCCATCAGGGCAGAGGTTCAGAGTGCCAGTGCTCGTCTGAGCTCGGCGCCTTCTGATCTCTGCCGGGCGTTCTAAAGCTCAGCTTCCTGCTACGTATAGCAACTGAAAGGTATGTCGAGCAGTTCCTATCATGTGGATAGGTTCTGTCTTTTCTCTAGTGTGGATGTACCGCGCTACCCGTCTAGCCTACCGAATGGGTGCCTTATCGGCTAGTTAATACTCTGACTGAGATACTGTGATGTCTATTCTCACGCTCTCAGCTTATTTTCCTCGTAAACTTTCGTAGCTCTGGGAGGTTCCTCCCCTGCCACAAGCTACGCCGAGGCACCCACCCGGTTCAGCTCACCAGCCGTTAGGGAATGTTGTAGACTTCCACTCCCCCAATGAAGGGGCGGGTGTTGTAGTTACCATTCCACTTCACGCTCAGGCCGTGCTTCTCCAGTACGGGAATAACCGTCTCTCGCAGCAACTGTGCGGAGAGCTTCTCGTGAAGGGCCCTAATCTCTTCCTTCTGCGCATCGCTCAGGGTATTCCATTTTTCTTCGTCCCTGGGGTAAGCGAGGAAGGAACCGAAACCGATGTAGGTTCCGCCGCTCTCAGCGAGGCTTTCAGTGTCCTGCTCATGGAAGTAGATGTATCCCTTCCATTCACGGCTATCATCCATTTCGTCCCAGATTTCTGCGGATGCGCAGGTACCGCAACAGGTGAAGTTCTGTCGTGCAATGACTCCTTCTTCTTCCAGCGCTGCGAAGGCACGGTTGAGGTTGGAGTTCTTCTGCATTTCGGGGGTAATGCCCAGCTCAGCAGCAAAGGCACGACGACGCTTGATGAGCTCTTCCACGTAGTCCTCTACGCGCTTCTCCCAGAGCTTGCTGTCTTCGTTCTCCCCATCGTATTCCAGACCGAGTACGTCCATCACATAATCGGTAATGGTTTCTACGTACTGCTCAGTATCAGATTCACCCATGAACAGCAGGGGCCAGATGGGCCAGAGCAACTCGGCTTCGTCTTCTTCATCCAGCCCCCATTCTTTGGGGAAGGGCGGGTCGAGGCGTTCTTCGCTCCAGCGTTCGTAGATGCTCTTCTCATCAGCCATGATGATGCTCCTTTGCGTGTTCTCTATTCGCTCGGGTAGAGATGTGGATTGCTCTTGTTGTTAAGGTACCAAGAGTTTCTCCACCGTGCCCTCTGCTTCGTCATTCAGGCGGATCTGTGAACTCCCCATCTCGTCGCCCCTGCATCAAGGCTGGCAGGCTGTCTAGGTTGCGTCCCCTGTTCCTCTGCTTCTCAGCTGAGTCTCTAAACCTCTGCATCTCTGATGAGTTAGGTTTCTTTCGTCCAGGAGTTTTCATTCTAAGAGTTTTTGGGTACACAAAAAGAGGGGAAGACCTATAAGGTCTTCCCCTCTTGAATAAAAAACCCGCGGCGACCTACTCTCCCACACCCACAAAAGTGCAGTACCATCGGCGCGAAGAGTCTTAGCTTCTGGGTTCGGAATGGAACCAGGCGTTTCCCTCTTGCTATAACCACGGAAAATCTAGCGAATAACTTCGTTATTCAAAATTTCCGAATAAAAAGCCTCAACTTCCCGAAGGAAGCCCAGGGTTATTATCCAAAAACCATACAGTGAACGCAAAC
>NZ_KV802661.1:0-1902 GCF_001810775.1 Rothia sp. HMSC062H08 | reverse complement strand
CCCACCCGACACTCGCGGGTAGCATGGCCAACTAAATGTGCTCCTTAGAAAGGAGGTGATCCAGCCGCACCTTCCGGTACGGCTACCTTGTTACGACTTAGTCCCAATCGCCAATCCCACCTTAGACGGCTCCCTCCAAAAGGTTAGGCCACCGGCTTTGGGTGTTACCAACTTTCGTGACTTGACGGGCGGTGTGTACAAGGCCCGGGAACGTATTCACCGCAGCGTTGCTGATCTGCGATTACTAGCGACTCCGACTTCATGGGGTCGAGTTGCAGACCCCAATCCGAACTGAGACCGGCTTTTAGGGATTAGCTCCACCTCACAGTATCGCAACCCTCTGTACCGGCCATTGTAGCATGCGTGAAGCCCAAGACATAAGGGGCATGATGATTTGACGTCATCCCCACCTTCCTCCGAGTTGACCCCGGCAGTCTCCTATGAGTCCCCACCATAACGTGCTGGCAACATAGAACGAGGGTTGCGCTCGTTGCGGGACTTAACCCAACATCTCACGACACGAGCTGACGACAACCATGCACCACCTGTATACCAGCCCCGAAGGGAAACACCATCTCTGATGCGGTCCAGTATATGTCAAGCCTTGGTAAGGTTCTTCGCGTTGCATCGAATTAATCCGCATGCTCCGCCGCTTGTGCGGGCCCCCGTCAATTTCTTTGAGTTTTAGCCTTGCGGCCGTACTCCCCAGGCGGGGCACTTAATGCGTTAGCTACGGCGCGGAAAACGTGGAATGTCCCCCACACCTAGTGCCCAACGTTTACGGCATGGACTACCAGGGTATCTAATCCTGTTCGCTCCCCATGCTTTCGCTTCTCAGCGTCAGTTACAGCCCAGAGACCTGCCTTCGCCATCGGTGTTCCTCCTGATATCTGCGCATTCCACCGCTACACCAGGAATTCCAGTCTCCCCTACTGCACTCTAGTCTGCCCGTACCCACTGCAATACACGGAGTTAAGCTCCGGCCTTTCACAGCAGACGCGACAAACCGCCTACAAGCTCTTTACGCCCAATAATTCCGGACAACGCTCGCGCCCTACGTATTACCGCGGCTGCTGGCACGTAGTTAGCCGGCGCTTTCTCTGCAGGTACCGTCAATCTCTCTTCTTCCCTGCTAACAGAGGTTTACAACCCGAAGGCCGTCATCCCTCACGCGGCGTCGCTGCATCAGGCTTGCGCCCATTGTGCAATATTCCCCACTGCTGCCTCCCGTAGGAGTCTGGGCCGTGTCTCAGTCCCAGTGTGGCCGGTCACCCTCTCAGGCCGGCTACCCGTCGTCGCCTTGGTGAGCCGTTACCTCACCAACAAGCTGATAGGCCGTGAGCCCATCTATAACCACTACATAACGCTTTCCACCAACACCCCATGCGGAGATTGGTCGTATCCGGTATTAGACCCAGTTTCCCGGGCTTATCCCAGAGTTAAAGGTAGGTTACTCACGTATTACTCACCCGTTCGCCACTAATCCACCTAGCAAGCTAGGCTTCATCGTTCGACTTGCATGTGTTAAGCACGCCGCCAGCGTTCGTCCTGAGCCAGAATCAAACTCTCCGTTGAAAAAATAGAAAAGCTTGATAATCTGATCTCAAACAGCGAATCACACACGGGGGTGCGTGACTCAAGCTGACTAAATTTGAAACCATTTGATGATTATCAAATATCAATAAATATTTGGTATTAGTTTCAGTTTCCATCACCATTCGGTGATTTTATTGAACAAAGCACACTATTGAGTTCTCAAGCAACACACCGATTCAACACCTCAACCCCTTCATTCGAAGGAAGCCTTACCGTTGAACGGTCATTCATGTTATTTTCATTGTTACCGCGTTCCCGCGGCAACTCAATCAACTATACCAGCGTTTTGTGTGCCATGCAAATCCG
>NZ_KV802660.1:0-211 GCF_001810775.1 Rothia sp. HMSC062H08 | reverse complement strand
TACCAGCGTTTTGTGTGCCATGCAAATCCGATTTCCGTGATTCGCACCACAAAGTTTCTTTCCTAAAATCCTCCACAATCACCACACGATGACCAAGAATTCCTTCAAACAAGAAACCGAAACACTATACAATTGAAAACCTGTCAAAACCGCTTCCGACTAGGAGAAACACCGAAGAAGCTCTTCGTTTTTTCCTCCTCGCCGCGGCGAC
>NZ_KV802659.1:0-4168 GCF_001810775.1 Rothia sp. HMSC062H08 | reverse complement strand
AGATGCGCTACCAATTGCGCCACGCCCCCGCGGTGCTCTACTAGTCTATAACACCTTTTGTGGCTTCACCAAATCCCCAGGCACATTTTTTTAGTTAGACCCATCACATTACTGAGGGGTTTAGGTAATAACCTCACCCGGCACTGTTGCCTCACGCTTCGTCAGAGCCTGCAGGGGGCCACTAACTTCCTGCAGGTACTTACGAACCGCAGTGCGTTGCGCCTCCTTCGCAGACTCCTCCTTCGATTCCGGCGCCTTGAAGCCCAGCTTGAACGCATCCCACTGGCTCGCCGAGGGGTACTTCTCACGAGCATTCCACACCAGCGAGAACGAGGCCAAAGTGTTCAGCTCCTTCTTCGTGGCAGCCTTCGACAGCACATCAGCAACCGTTGCCACGCGTGAAGACTCGGCAACACTCACCGAAATCTTCGACTGCGCACCCGAGGGCAGGCTCAGCGCCTTCTCCGGAGCCAACTGAATATTCAGATGAATCTGCTGTACCCGCTCATTCTTCAAATCCAGCTCAGCTAGCGCACGGAAACGCTTCATCAGGGATTCATAGTTCTCATCAATCACCACAGCGTTCAGGCGCAGCTCATCCGCAAGCAGCCCCACCTGAGCGTAGCTCGCATTAGTTCCCAGCGCTGCGTTAGCGGTCAGTACCTTCAGCCACTGCTCTTCTTTCAAAGTCGCCGAATCATTGACTCGCAGTGGGCTCACCGGCGCATCCGTCACCGTATTAGCAACGTTCTGCGGGTCATTCGCCAAATCCACACCGCCATAGGTAACGCTCAGCCGGTGCAAAGAACCGTAAACGGACAGATTAGTCAGAGCCGTAGCAGCCGCCGCCAAATCGGCCTGTGCCGCCGCCGTGAGGGAGAAAGAACCCACCAGGCGCAGATCCTGTTCACGACGCCCCTGACCCACATAAATACGCCCCAGCGACTCAATCTTCAGGTAGCGGGTATCGATATTTTCACGCACCAGACGCTCACGACGCGCCAGCAGCTTCTCGGTTGAAACCACCACCGCCGCATCCTCACCCAGCACACCGGTGGCGGCGATCTGCGGCATCGCGGCAAGCACCCCGGCGGCAGCGACCACGCCGCCGGTCAGAAGCAGGGAACGGCGGGGCACCACGAGGCGGCGCGCCTGCCCAGCAATAGCCTCTTTAGCGGCATCTACGCGGGTAGAGGGGGTCTTAGCAACAGAGTCATCAGCGGCGACGGATGCCGCCTCAGAAACGCGCTGAGAGGGTTCTTGAGTGGACGTAAGGTGAGAGTTCTCGGGTTCAGGAGTAGGTGAAGAAGACACAGAATCTCCATGATGCAGGGCGAGCACAAAGCCCGCCATTAGTTTGAGGGAGTGAGTCTCTCTAGAATACCGCCCACACCTATGGGTGAGCTGACAACCCGCGGCGCATCAATCGCAAGGGCATAAAGAAAACCTATGGGGTGGACTCAGTCCACCCCATAGGTCACAAGCTTCATGAGAGCTCTGAACTCTCAGCGCAGATTATTTAAGCTTCCTCAGCCGAAGTAGCATTCGGAGCCGGGATATTAGCCGACTCAGCAGCAAGCTCCGCAATGCGAATCTCGCCGGTCGTCGGATCCTCATACGCAACGTACTCGGTGCCGCCTGCGGTGGGCTCCGCATCCTCGTTCACGTGGTTCTCCGCAATCAGGAAGCCGTGTGCACCAAGAATCTTAGCGACGCGGTCAATATCCTGAGGAGTCGGAGTATGGTCCACCACGCGGCGAATGTACTCATTAATGCGCTGGTCACTCACATACGCCTCACCACGGGCAGCGCGAGACTGCATGAGCTGACGAACAACTTCCTGCAGCTGCTCATCGGTCAGACGCATCTTCAAAATAGCCATCACTGCCGCGCGGTCCTGCACCGGAACATCCTTGGGATACCCGACGCTCAGCCAGTCGATTACTCGAGAGATCATGCTCTTATCAGGCATCGAGCCCCTCCTTCGAAGCAGTCATCATATGCAATTTAGTGTTCACGGGATTAGTGGCCTCCACCGGTTACGCCGAAGATATTCCAGCCGAAAGTGTGGTCGATAAAGTCCTTAGCGACCCAGAGAATACCGATGATTACGATTGCTACGATAATAGCAAAAATGCAGAACGCAGCAATCTTCGCCGCCGTTCCCGGAGGCTCAATTTCAACGAGCTTGCCGTCCGCGGTGTACTCGGTACGACCAGCCAGCATACGCAGACCCAGCGCATAGAGCGCCGGAAGGCCCGCGCCAAAGAACAAACCGGCAATCAGCACCGGAATAACCTTGTTCACAATGTCCATCAGATATTCCACGACTACGAACCTGCCTTCTCAGTAGCAAGGGTCTGATCTGCGGATGCGTCAGCGCTGGTGACTGCAGCGCCTTCCTTTTCATCCCAGTCGCCAGTCACGTTCGAAGCGTCAATGTTGTCCTTCTGGGAATGACGCCACATCAGGAAGCAGAAGATCACCAGCAGAGCGAACACGGTCATTTCGCCAACAAACTGGGTGCCGGTCAGAGCATTCAGGCCGTGACCAATCAACCAGGTCAGAGCACCCACAATCGCGGCAGCCGGCAGGGTAATCAGCCAAGCAACCACCATGCGGCCAGCAACAGACCAGCGAACCTCAGCACCCTTACGTCCCAGACCACTACCCAGAATCGAGCCGGACGCCACGTGAGTGGTCGACAGAGCCATACCGAAGTGGGAAGAGGTCAGAATAATCGCAGCGGATGCACCATCAGCGGCAACGCCCTGCGGGGTGTCAACCTCAACGATGCCCTTACCGAGGGTGCGGATAATACGCCAACCACCCAGGTAAGTACCCAGCGCAATAGCAAGCGCGCAGGAAGCCTTCACCCAGAAGGGAATCGCGTCATCGTTGCTCAGGGTGCCCGAAGCAACCAGAGCCAGGAAGATCACGCCCATGGTCTTCTGTGCATCGTTAGTACCGTGCGCCAGAGACATCAGGGATGCGGTCGCAACCTGTCCCTTGCGGAAGCCGCCGTGCTTACGGTCGTCAGCCACCGGGGCAGCAATACGGTAGACCAGCCAAGTGCCGGTTGCCGCCACAATAGCCGCAATGACGGGGGAGAGGACCGCGGGAACAATAATCTTGGACAGAACGCCCATCCACTGCACGCCGTCAAAGCCGATCGCGACAATAGCCGAACCAATCAGGCCACCAAACAGAGCGTGCGATGAGGAGGAGGGAAGACCCAGAAGCCAGGTCAAAACATTCCAGAGGATGCCGCCAACCAGGCCGGTAAAGACGATAAGCATCAGCGCCGGGCCGTCTGTTGTTACATCGATACGATCCAGGTTCACGATGCCGCTACCAACCGAGCGTGCCACCTCAACAGAGAGGAACGCGCCGACGAGGTTCAGGGACGCAGACAGCGCCACGGCGGTCTTAGGCTTCAGCGCACCGGTGGCGATGGAGGTTGCCATCGCGTTGCCGGTGTCGTGGAAGCCATTCGTAAAGTCGAAGGCGAGCGCGGTCAGCACCACGATCACGAGAATAATGAGTTCTGTAGTCACAAGAAAATTATCTGTCGGTTTTCGCGAAATCTAAAGTATTCCGAATTAACACGAAATAACAGATAAACCCACGGCATTGAGCGGATTTTTATGAGGGTTTTACTATAGAGCCCATATTTCAGGGGAAACTCTCCCGATATTCCGCGGAAAAAAGGGTGCACCTATCGGAATGCTTAAGTTGGTTTATGTGGCTTATGCGAGAGTGCGGGGGAGAGGGGTGATTATATCCATCAAGAGGCTAAAGTGTGTTCACCAAGTGTTCACTTTCAGGAACCTCCCAGCTTTCTTTTTGTGACACACCTTTATTATTCAGACCTCATTTAGGTCACCGAGCTACCCACACGGGACACCCCTGTGGGTTTTACGGCGCGGGGCTTTCTGCGGAGCACATTCTCCACAGTAGGGGTTTCCTACAGCCGTGCACATTCGAATATCACGAAGAATTGAATCTATACCCGCGGCGCACGCAGCACATCAACTTCGCGAGGTATTCGCATCTATTCCCCCGCATCACATCAGCAGATACAACAACTTCGGCGAATACAACAAAAAACCCCGCATCTTTCGATACGGGGTCTTTCTCAAAAATAAACCGGCGATGACCTACTCTC
>NZ_KV802658.1:0-1383 GCF_001810775.1 Rothia sp. HMSC062H08 | reverse complement strand
CTTGACTCACCAAACCAACATTTGCCAACAAATCATCAGGTGATATGTCCTGTACCGACTTACCTCCCATGAGGATGTCTCCTTTGGAGGGCTTAAGCATACCCATGAGTGCATTTACTAGGGTTGTCTTTCCCGATCCGCTGGGCCCGACAATACCAATCATCTGCCCGGGACCAAAAGTGAGATTGATGTTTTTAAGAGCTAAAGAATCAGCTTTTGGATACTGGATAGCAAGATTCCTAATGGAAACGCTGGAAATCTCGAGGTAGGTATCGGCAACCGAATTTTTCTGCTTGGGCTGTGCGCTAGAAATAAACTTTCGATATATATCAATTGCGTTTGACCCCGCTGCCATCGAGCTAAGGTCGCTTCCCATCGAGCCAAGCGAGACTATAGCCGAGGTAATACCTATAACAGCTCCAGCAAGAGCACCGGGAGCCGGCACCGAGGCCGCTAGAAAAATAAGGGCTAAAGCTAGCAATGCAGCGCTTATAAAACCAACAATTGTATATATTCTGAGGATGTAACGAGCTAGGCCAATTTCCTCCTCACCGGATTTTTTCCGTTCTTGATTAGCACGATGCGCAAAGAACGACCGAGCATTAAGAATTGCAAGCTCACGAGCAGTAGTTATTTGTGCAATCTGGTTAGTGCTATGCCACGCGTTGTAGCTATATGAATATATTTTTTCCATTGCCTCAGCATTCTTACTCGAATAGAGATGTGACATCAAGGCAACAGGAATCATGCCTGCAAGCATGCAGAGTGAAGCATATACATTGATCTTTCCTACAGAATAGCTAAGAGCTCCCGTCGAAAAAATGATGAATATCAGAGCACCCATAGTGGAAACTTGAGACCCCAGGCTCCCCCCTGTCACAGCTTCATGAGCTGCCCTTGATGAGCGAGCATAATCACCGCTCGCGATTTCCTGAGAGGAACAAGTCGCCAGACGAGAAGATACGTTCTGAATACCCGTACTTGACATTCGAGAATTTAGAATCATACGCAGAGAGTCTGATGCTTGCCCCAGGGCAATGTATCCTGCCAGCACAAAACTAACCCCCAGGGCTAGCGGGAGCACTTCATCCTGGCTCTGACCCAAATGCTCAACAAGTCTAGTGACAGCCTCCATCTGCAGAGCAGGGAATAGTGATAGGCACACAACAGACGCTAGATAGGAGACGGTCCATACGGGGTGATTTCTGAAAGCATAAACCACGGACCAAACAGTATTAGCCATAATCTTACGCATCTTCATAGTCCCTTTCAGCGGAAGTTTTGCGCCCTGCAGAATCTTCAGAGATCTGATTTTTGAAAATTTCCATAAACTTTCCCTCTGCCTTCAGTAGCTCCCGGTAGGTTCCTTGTTCCACCACACAC
>NZ_KV802657.1:0-52085 GCF_001810775.1 Rothia sp. HMSC062H08 | reverse complement strand
GTTCACTGTATGGTTTTTGGATAACAATCCAATAGGCAATAAAAAGAGCCCGCTTGCGCGGGCTCTTTTGCTTTAACAGCTAAAGTTAGAAAGGGGGCAGACCCGCATGGGTCTGCCCCCTTTTTTTGTACCCTCAGACCCTTGTCTATGGCTCTGACTACAAGGAAGAATGCTCTTCACAGACACACTGGGATAGAGTAGAACCATGCACTACCCCATGTTTTCCCACGCACCAGAGCCCGTCGATCAGCAGCACCAACACAACGGTGAAGAACGAACGGCAGCCCTCTACGTAGAGAGCACACTGGAGCCTCACGAAACCTGGGCGGCACTGACCGAATACATTCACCTCTGGTGGCCCAGGCAGCTCCTACAGAGCGAGGAAAGCCATATCGACCTCTCCACTGAGCTACTGCTCGAAGAGACCGCAGCCGGGGATATCATTCCTGTCGCACGCATTATCCAATGCGAGAACGAAGACGTCCTCACCATCGCACCCTACCCGGGTACACACTTGGGACGCCTCCTGGGAGTAGCTGAAGAATCAGAAGAAAGCCTGAGCTTCATCCTGGATGCCCTGGCACCGGAGACCGCAGAAGGACCGTTATCCCTGCTCGAAATCAGTAGCGGCACCTACACTGGTCGTGAAGACGAGGAACTGGGCATCTACGCTGAACAGGAAGCAGCAGCAGCCCTACTTATGGGTGCCTACAGTCGTTTCATTGGAACTGAACTCCAGCGAGAAGAGCTATAGGGGCCTTCGGATAAAAGAGGTTCTCAACCCCTGTAGAGTGGTATGTCATGAGCACACAGGACCAGAACACCCCGCAGCAGAAGGACGCACGCCCCATCTGGGCGCGGCTGCGTACTAAAGCCACAGCAGAAGAGGCGCAACCTCACCATTACACCAGGGCTGACATGCTAAAGCAGAGCAATATCTGGTTCCGTAAACAGGGCGTGCCCCTCATTATTCCTGCCCGTCAACGTGCTCTCGATGCGTTCCCACGCTCCGTGCCGTGGATCCTGTGGGCTGGCATCATGCATATCTGCTATATCTTCCTGCGCGACATTCTCCTCTTCGTCGTAGAGGACGTGAAGGGTTCCCTACCGAACTACATCAAAGCTCTCACAAGCGATAGCGCCCTCAGCAACGAAGTACTCCCAGTGCTCGTACTCGGCGGGATTTTCCTCGTTATGCCGATTATCTCCGGTGCGTTCATCGCTCTTGCTCACATGCTGATGGTCCGTACCCCGCAGTGGGTTCAAATCACCACGGGTATTCTTACCCTACTTTTTGCCGGAATGCTCTTCACCACCGGCGTCTTCGAAGCAAGCACCCTTGAAGGCATAGACTTCGTCTATGACGGCGGACAGGTCTTCCCCCTGATTGTTATCGGAATCTACCTCGCCATCTTCTTGGGCGTAGATACCGTACTCGGCTGGTCCCTCAAGCACGCCATCCACCAGCTCGCCTCCCTGCCGCCCATGATCGCGAAAGTACTACCCGTACTCATGGTGTCCGTGCTCTTCATCTTCGTGAATGCAGACCTCTGGAAGCTCGCCAACGGGCTCAGCTTCCCGCGCACCTGGGCTGTTCTGGGGCTCATGGGGCTCCTCGCCGTGTTCGTGGTCGTCACGACCTCCCTAGAGCGCACAGCACGCCTTCTAGGACGCAACAGAGGCGACGACATCGCAAGGTTTAGCGAGAGCGACTACGAGCATGCCGCAGCCCTCGAAGGTGGAATATGGAACACCGCCCAAGACTGGGTCGAAGAGCAGAAAATCCTTGAACACCGACCCCTCAAAATCGCGCCCTGGAGCAACCTCATCATCATCCCCATGATCGGGCAGATCATTCAGGCGACCCTCTTCATGCTGCTCGTCTTCGGATTCTTCATGGGCTTCTCGTCCATCGCCATTAGCGACACCACCATCGAATCCTGGATGAGCATCAAACCCGAACACCTCAAAATCCTCGGCGTAGACACCAACATCAACGCCGTCGTCATCAAGGTGTCCATGATCGTTGCCGTGTTCTCCGGGCTCAACTTCGTTGCAACCACCAGTAGCGACGAAAAATACGCCCGAAGCTTCCTCAAGCCCATGATTGAGCGAATCAAACACATCCTGATCATTCGCGATATCTACCTGGGCCTGCTTACCATGCCCAAGAACGAAGTACTCATACCCCTCAGCGAGGAGGAGAGAGTGCAAAAAAAGCCTGACAAGGCGTAAAGAGGTTAGGTAGGGGTAGAAGCTAGTGGGTCGACAGGTTCACTGTCAGCAGGTTGAATACCAGATACACCATGAGTAGGGCCACCGCCGCATCAAGTACACGCCAGGCCTCCGGGCGGGCAAAGAGCGGACGTAAAATTCGTGAGCCGTAGCCAATCATGAGGAACCACAGCACGCTACCGCAGCAGCATCCCAGGTAATACCACCAGCGGCCGGGATCGCCCTGCGTATTAGCCAGAGAACCGAGGAAAATCGTTGTGTCCAACCATGCCAGCGGGTTGAGGTAGGTGACCGCCGCCGTGGTCAGCAGGGCCGCCTTCAAAGACTGCGCATCCTCGGTACCCTCCTCAACGACAACCGCATGCGGGATGAAAACACGCTTCGCCGACTCGTAGCCGAACCACGCCAAAAACGCCGCACCCACGTAGCGGAACACCTCAATAAACCACGGCGCCGCATCCAACAGGGCACCCAGACCCACAACGCCCAAACCAATCATCAGAGCATCCGACAGAATGCAGAAAATAATAATCGGGGTAATATGCCGACCCAAAATACCCTGACGCAGCACAAAAGTTCCCTGGGCGCCAATAGCCGCCACCAAAGAAATCGTGGTGGTAGCACCCAGAAACAGCAGGGAGAGGGATGCGGACATCGTGAAACTTTCTCTGTTGATCAAACGGGGTATGAACCCGCGTACGCAGTGGTGGGTAGCGGCTCTCTTACTACCAGCTTGCCAGGCAAAAGCTCGCGACGCAGGGATAAAGCCTGCGTTAGCTGAAGTGTGAAGTGCCAGAGACGAGAATACGGGAAAAAGGACCCTAAATCTATCTAAATATTTTCACACTGCGTAAGATATTCTTATGACACGTTTCAGTACCGACCAGCTCACCACCTTCGCCACCGTCATTGAATACGGCACCTTCGACGCGGCAGCAGATATCCTGCGAGTGAGCCCCTCCGCCATCTCCCAGCGCATCAAAGCCATGGAACAGATTGCCGGAAAAGTCCTGGTACGCCGAAGCAACCCCGTCACCCCCACCGACGCCGGACAAAGCGTACTGCGCATCGCCCGACAAAGCGAATTCCTGCAGCAAGAAATGGAACGCGAACTCATGGGCGCCGGCGGCTTCCAGAGCGTCTCCGTTGCCGTCAACGCCGACTCACTCGCTACCTGGTTCCTCGACGCCGTAGGAATCCTCAGCCGCGAAGACAGCATCTTCTGTGACCTGCGACGAGAAGGCGAATTCCACTCCTCCGCTATGCTCCGATCCGGAGAAGTCATGGCAGTCATCACCTCCAAACCCGAAAAAATCCCCGGCTGCTCCGTCGAAACCCTCGGTGTGGCACGCTACTGGTGCGTTGCCACCCCCGACTTCGTGCAGCGGTACCTGCCCGGCTGGCCCAAGACCATGAGTCGCGAAGAGCTCAATCGTGCCCCCGTCGTCGAATATGACCGTAAAGACTTTGTGCAGGATGTGGCGCGAGCCCTCATCGAAAAAGAGGTAGGTCTAGAGGCTGAAGAAACCTTCACCCAAAGCCCCACCATCTACATTCCCTCATCTCCGGACTATGCGCGAGCCGTCAGCTCCGGTATTGCCTGGGGTCTCATTCCTGAGGCGCAATGCGCCGAAGAGCTCGAAAGCGGGCACCTCGTGAAGCTCGCCGCAACCCCGGTAGAATTCCCCCTCTACTGGCAGCGCTGGAACATCAACTCGCCCGTTATGGAGCCCGTAACCCGCCGCGTCCACGAAGCGGCACGAGGCGACCTAATCTACTAAAGGGTTCATTGATTCAAGATTCTGAAATTAACCAAATTGTTAAAAATATATGTCTGACTAGACTATATTCTTATATAAGAATATAAGAACCGGGTAATAAAACCCTATAACACCCCACCACACATACAGAGGCGGCCGCCCCACACGGGACGGCCGCCTCTCTATAAGCTCTAACGCCTAAGTCATAACGCCTAAAACTCTAGCGCCAACGAGTCATCATCAGCATGCTCACCATCATGGCGCCCACACCAACACTCACATTCCACATACCCAAATCAGGAATCGGGAACAGGCCCTGCGTAATGTAGAAAACAATAATCCACAGAATGCCCACCGCCAGCAGCGAGAACATAATCACTCGGTACCACAACGGAGTCTGCTCCTTCAGCTGCGTGCCGCTCTCCATCTCACGAGCAATCTCACGCAGACGCAGCTCGCTTGCATCCTCCACCTCAGACTTAGCAGACTTCTGAGACTTCTTCTTGGACGATGCCTTAGCCGAGTTGGTCGACATACTTCCTCCGCTTATTGTTGTATGGGTAACCTAAAAATATATGTTCACACCTATCTTTGCAGACTTACGGGATGATTTCACCTTCTCCGTGCGTTGAAAGATAAGGAACGCCACCCGGCGCCCAAGAACATACACAACCCAAAGGACAAAGGAGAACGCATGAGCCAAGGAACGGCACCCACCGCAGAGCGCCGCCCCCGCACCGTGCTGCACTGGATCATCCAGATTACAGGCGAACTCCTTATCACCGTGGGCCTCCTGCTGTTGCTCTTCGTCGCATGGCAGCTCTGGTGGACCAACATCGACGCCGACCGCACCCAATCCCAAGCCGTCAGCACCCTCGTCCAGGAATTCGACTCCAACCCCGCCGAACCCCTCCCCGACTGGGACCCCAACACCCCTCCCGCCGGTCTGAGCGAACCCGGCCACGGTGAAGTCTTCGGCATCGTCTACATCCCCAAGTTCGGATCCGACTACCAGCGCCCCGCCACCCAGGGAACCAGCTCCGACGTGCTCGACTCCCTCGGACTCGGCCACTACGAAGGAAGCGCCATGCCCGGACAGGTCGGCAACTTCTCCCTCGCAGGCCACCGCCAAACCCGCGGTAAAGTCCTCAACGACATCGACCTGCTCACCGAAGGCGACCACATCTACGTGCGTACCAAAGACGGCTACTACACCTACACCGTCTACAGCCACGAAATCGTGCAACCCGACCAGGTAGAAGTCATCGAACCCGTCCCCGGACAGCCCGGCGTAGCACCCACCGAGCGCCTCCTGACGCTCACCACCTGCCACCCGCGCTACGGCGACACCGAACGATACATTGTCCACGCCCGCCTCGAATCCTGGCAGCCCGCCGCAGCCGGAGCACCCGCAGAAATTGCCGCCTCCGTTGCAGGATCCTAAATCTGAGAGGAAAAGCAGATGTACGCATGGATTTTCCGCCACCTTCCCGGACCCCTGTGGGTTCGCATCATCATCGCCATCGTGCTGATACTCGCCGTAGTCTACCTGCTCATGGAATTCGTCTTCCCCCACTTCGCAGAGTACGGCCCCTTCAACCTGAACGTCACCATCAACCATTAGCGCTAAGGACGTGCCATGACCCGCATCCTTGTTATCGACAACTACGACAGCTTCGTCTTCACCCTCGTCGGCTACATCCAGCAGCTCGGCGCTGAAACCACCGTCATCCGTAACGACGAATACGAGCTCGCCGAAGTCATCAAGCTCGCCGAAGAACACGATGGCGTGCTTGTCTCTCCCGGCCCCGGTGCCCCCGCAGAGGCAGGCGTCATCATTGACACCATCCGCTGGGCAGCCGAAGCGAAGAAGCCGCTACTGGGTGTCTGCCTCGGCCACCAGGCCATCGCGGAGGCATTCGGCGGCACCGTCACCCACGCCCCCGAGCTGATGCACGGCAAGACCTCCCGCCTCGTGCACGAGAACGTCTCCGTGTTCAAGGACGTGCCCTGCCCCTTCACCGCGACCCGCTACCACTCCCTGGCGGTTGTACCCGAAACCATGCCCGAGGTCCTGGAAACCACCTCCACCACCGACAACGGCATCATCATGGGCCTGCGCCACCGCGAGGCCCCCATGCACGGCGTGCAGTTCCACCCCGAATCGGTCCTGACCGAAAGCGGATACCTCATGCTCGGCAACTGGCTCGAAGAAACCGGCCTGCAGGGAGCCGCAGAGCGCGCTAAGAGCCTCTCGCCCCTCATGGCCTAGTACTTCTAGCCTAAGAAGCCCTCAACGGCTTATATCGCCTCCAGAAGCCCCGTAGCAGACACGCTACAGGGAAACTGGAGGCGATAGCTATATCTGGACCCCTAGCTACGAGCAAACCCAGATACACGAACAAGCCCAGATACGCGAAAAGGGGCGGCACCCCACACCCAACGGTGTGGAGCGCCGCCCCTTTTGCTAACCGCTAGAACCCCTTAGCGGGCGTTAGCGTTTGCATTATTAGCGTTGTTCGCATTGGTATTCGCGTTAGTACCCTGAATCGTACGGGTACCCGCAGTAGCGGACGCAGCCGGTGCCGGAGTAGCCGTAGCGGTAGAACGCTGCTGGTTCTGGTTACCAGTGGTAGCGTTCTGGTTACCGGTCGCCGCCGCAGGCTGAGTAGCCGCAGTAGTCGGAGCGGTCGTCTGAGTCGGAGTAGCAGCCACACGGATCGTCACAGTGCTGTTCTGAGCCACCAGAGTACCCGCCGCAGAGCTCTGCGAAAGCACAGTGCCCGCAGGACGCTCGTTAGTCTGAACAGTCTCAATGTTGGTGTTCAGCAGAACATCCTGAGCGGTCAGAGCAGCAATCGCCTGATCCTTGGTCAGACCCACCAGCGAGGGGACCTTTACCTTACCGGAGGACAGGACAATGTTCACGGTGCTACCAGCCTCAACGGTCTGAGCGCCCTTATCGTCGGTCGAGCCCTTCTCCGGGGACAGCTCCACAACCATACCGGCAGGAACGGAAGCGCTCTCCACAGTGGAGACGCGGCCATCCACCAGACCCAGGTCCTTCAGAGCGTTACGGACATACGCCTCACTCTGACCCTGCAGGTTATCCGGCAACTTGACCTTCTCCGGACCGCTCGAAACAGTCACAACCACGGTCGAGCCCTTATTAACCGTAGAACCGACACCCGGCTCAACGTTGATAACGTCGCCCTTCTTGATGTTGTCCGAGTAGCCCTGACGGTACTCCACCACGAAGCCTCGGTTACGCAGCTGGTTATCGGCATCATCGCGGGAAACATTCACCACAGCCGGAACCTGAACCTGCGGAACCTCATTGAGCTTGTTCTGGTAGTACAGAACCGAGCCGACACTGAAAACCAGCAGAGCCACAATCAGAGTACCCACAAGGAAACGAACCCACGCACGCTTACGCGGCGAAGACTCATCGTACTCTGCGTACTCCTCCTCGTCATACAGTTCCTCATCGTCTTCATACTCGAAGAAGCCGTTGAGGCCGCCGTCTTCCACCGAAGCCTCAGTAATCGAGGTGGTGTACGGGGCGTAATCCTCACCCAGGGAAGCAGTAGTCGCCGAAGGAACAAAAGCAGTAGTCATCGCTGCATCCTGAACCACGGTCTCTTCACCCGGGCGAACAACCGACGCCAGAGCCTGAGCGAACTCAGCAGCACTCTGATAACGCTCATCCGGGTTCTTCGCCAGACCCTTCAGAATCACAGCATCCAGACCAGCAGGAACCTCAAGCGGGGTGAACTTGCTCGGAGGCTCAGGGGCATCCGAAAGATGCTTAGCCGCCAGATCAACATTCGACTCAGCGTCAAACGGAGAACGACCAGCAATCATCTCGTAAATTACGCAAGCAGCAGAGTACAGGTCGCTACGGGCGTCAACTTCCTTGCCGCTCACTTGCTCAGGGGACATGTAGCGTGCGCTACCCATCACCACATTAGCCTTGGTCAGCGCCTCGCCAGCTTCCTCAATGGCACGGGAAATACCGAAATCCATGACCTTGATCTGGCCCGGCTGACCCTTAGCGATATCCTCGCTGGTACGCTCCAGCACCATAATATTCGCCGGCTTAATATCGCGGTGAATGATGCCCATCGAGTGGCTGTACTGCAAAGCACCCAGCAGCTGCTCGGAATAACCCAAAGCATCACGGACCGGCAGATGACCGCCACGGGACAGAATGGAACGCAGAGTATGACCCTCCACGTACTCCATCACGATATAAGGAATAGCGGTGCCCTCTTCCGAAGAAGCAGACTCCCCACCATCCTGCGAAGGGTTATACGAACCGGTGTCATAGACAGCAACAATCGCAGGATTGTTCAGAGACGCCACAGCCTCCGCCTCACGCTTAAAGCGTGCGCGGAACGTATCGTCCTGGGCCTGCTCCGGGCGCAGAATCTTAAGCGCAACCTTGCGGCCGAGGCGAGTATCCTCAGCAGCATAAACGGTTGCCATCGCACCGGTACCGATTACCTCGAGTACCTTGTAACGGTTATCAACCGTGTCGGGAACCGACAGGTCCATAAGTTCTCCTGGATCACTAAGACTAAAACTAAATCAAAATGTAGGGGCTAACGCGCCGACGCAGAAGCGGAAGCAGAAGCCGACGCAGACGGTGCAGCAGAAGCGCTCGCACTCGAACCCCTACCCGAACTGGAAGAGGCCACATACATGTCTACATTACTACCAACCGTGACCTTGGTGCCAGATGAGGGGGTAGTACGAAGCACCGTACCGGGGGCCGCCGTGTCCGAATTCTCATAATGCAGAGAAACATTCACACCCAGAGCGGCAACAGCCTTCGACGCCTCATCAACGTTCTTACCCTCAAGGTTCGACGGCAAAGTCACCGACTTCGGACCGGTGGAATAGCGAACAGTCACGCTATTACCCTGCTCCAAAGTACCCGTCGGAGAAACCGAAATCACCGTGTTCTCCGGCTGAGTAGACTCAACACCCTCAGTCTTGGGGGACAAGCCAAGGTTCTTCAGCTCGTTCACCGCATCCTGCAGTTCACGACCCTCATAGTTAATCGCGTTGATGGTCACCTTCTGCTTTGCAGCACGGGCAGAAGCAGACTCAGTCGGCTCCACCGTCGAAACGGTACCCGTGTTCGTCGGAACAACAGACGAAGAAGCGCTCGGAACCGGATCAGTCGAACCGCCACCACTATTGGAGGAGAGGACCGTCCAAATACCGCCAGCAATCAGCACGATTGCCAGAAGCAGAGCAACCCACATCCACACGTTCGATCCACGCTTAGCCGGAGGGGCAACAGCAGCCTTCACACGACCCGAAGCTGGACGCATGGTCTGCGCACCCGTACGAGGAATAGGCGCCGTCGTCGGCTCCGGCGAGAAACGACCACCAGAACCAAAACGCGGAGTAGCAGAAGCGCTAATCGGCTCCGCCGCCACATCCATAGCAGTCATAGCGACAGTACCGTCGTCAGCATTCTCCTCAGCCAAGAACTGCGCCAGCGGAGGAACAGCCTTCACCGCTGCCTTCAGATCGCGGCGACGAATCGCATCCACCGCAGACGCCAGAGCGGTCGCATCCTTAGGACGCTGAGCCGGGTCCTTCGCCAGCAGACACATAATCAGCGCACGAGCAGGAGCCGGGATGGTCTCCGGAAGCGGCGGCGGCGGGTCATTCACCTGAGCCAACGCAATCGCAATCTGCGACTCACCTGTAAACGGACGACGACCCACCAGGCACTCATAACCAATAATGCCCAATGAGTACATATCCGAAGACGCGGTAGCCGCCTGACCGGTTGCCTGCTCCGGCGCCAGGTACTGGGCGGTACCCATCACCTGGCCGGTAGCCGTCAACGGCACCTGGTTAGCCAGACGAGCAATACCGAAATCGGTCACCTTCACACGGTCATCCGGAGTGATGATGAGGTTACCCGGCTTCACGTCACGATGCACCAGACCCTGCGAATGAGCCGCAGCCAACGCGCGAGCGGTCTGAGCAATGAAGTTCAGAATACGGTCCGGCGGCAGGGTAGTCTCATGCTCGATGATGCTCGAAAGCGGATTACCCGGCACCAGTTCCATGACCAGGTACGCGGAGTTGTCCTCCTCACCGTAGTCAAAAACATTCGCTACGCCGGGGTGGTTCAACAGCGCCGTATTACGGGCCTCAGCGCGGAAACGCTCCAAGAAGCCCGGGTCACCGGTGTACTCCTCCTTGAGGATCTTGACCGCAACGATGCGCCCAAGCACCTTGTCGCGAGCTTTCCACACCTCGCCCATACCGCCAATCGCGATACGTTCGGTTAGGGTGTAGCGCCCGCCCAAAGTGATATCAGCCGCAGGCCTCACTTGTTCAACACCGCCTCAAAGAGTTGCTTACTAGTACTGGTTGCCAACTGGGCACCGGTAGCCACGTCAATATCCTCGTAGACCACAGCAATCGCAATCTGAGGATCATCAGCCGGCGCGAAACCGGTAAACCAAGAATTATTCAAACCTGCCGTGGTCTCCGCGGTACCGGTCTTACCCGCCACCTTCACACCGGAGACACCAGCATTACGTGCAATACCATTATCAACCGCATTCACCATCCACTGCTTCACCTGGTTAGCAATTTCAGGGCTAGTGGACGTACGCAGCTTCTCAGGAGAGAACTCCTGCAAAGTGCTCAGGTTGCTGGTCTTCACCGAACGAATCAGGTTCGGCTTCATCTGCACGCCGCCATTTGCAATCGCTGCAGAAGTCATCGCCACCTGCAGCGGAGTGGTCTTCACGTCGTACTGACCAATCGCCGACTGGGCCAGCTGGCTCTGCGTCAGATTCGACGGGAAAGACGACTTAGAAACCGTCAAAGGAATCTTCAAATCCTGGCCGTAACCAAAATTCTCAGCGGTCTTCGCGATACGCTCCTGACCCAAATCCATCGCAATCTGCGCAAACGGCGTATTACAGGACTGAGCCAAAGCCCACTCAATCGTCACCTGAGTGCGGGTCGAACACTGACCGCCCGTATAGTTCGGCAGGCTGATGTTCGTGCCCGGCAGCGGCAACTGCGCGGGGTTCGCAATGACCGAAGATGCGTTGTACTTGCCGGACTCCAGCGCCGCCACCGCATCAATAATCTTGAAGGTCGAACCCGGCGAATAGGTGTTACCCGCAATCGCACGGTTAAACAGGGGGCTGTCCTCATCAGAAGTCAGAGCCTGGTAATTTGCCAACACCGAAGAGCTCGTATGAGACGACAGAAGATTCGGATCATAGGACGGCGAAGAAGCCATCGCCAGAATCTCACCAGTCTTCGGGTTCAACGCCACCACAGCACCCTTACGGCCCTGCAACGCGTTATAGGCAATATCCTGAAGCTTCGAATTAATCGTCAGCTCCACGCTAGCGCCCTGCGCAGAAGAACCACTGAACAGCTGCGCCACACGGTCGTAGAACTGGCTATCGCTCGTGCCGGCAAGCTCCTTATCCATAGCAGCTTCCAAACCGGTCGCGCCATAAATCGTGGAGAAATAACCGGTCAGAGCCGCATACTTAAGCGGGTGGTTATACACACGCTGGTAGTTGTACTCATCATCAGACTTCACCGACGAAGCAATCTCCGTACCATCAACCACAATCGAACCACGTGCCGAACCGTAATTGTCGTAGAGCGCTCGAGAATTCCACTGATTATTCATCAGCGTCTTCGAATCGAAGAACTGAATATAGCTGAGGGTACCCATCAGCAGGACAAACACGCACGCGGCAGACATCCACATGCGGCGAATAGCCCTATCCATTCTTCTCACCTCCAGAATCCTTAGCCGTAATACGCGCCAGAACGCTAGTAGCACCCTCCGGCTCGTAGCTAGTGTCCGCATGGTCAATACCCTGCGGAGCATCATAACCAGCCACCAGGTGAGGTGCGCGGGCACTATGAGAAATCGACAGCCACAGCGCCACAATAATCCAGTTAGCCACCAACGAGGAGCCACCGGCAGACATGAAAGGAGTCGTCAGACCAGTCAGCGGAATCAAGCGAGTCACGCCACCAATCACCACGAACAGCTGCAGAACCATGACCGTAGACAGGCCAGCAGCCAGCAGCTTACCGAAACCATCACGAGTACCCAACGCCGCACGGTAACCGCGCGAAACCAGGAGCATGAACATCATCAGGATCGCGCCCAGACCAACCAGGCCCAGCTCCTCACCCAACGAGGAAATAATCATGTCCGAGTTAGCGTACGGGACGAGGTTCGCGCGGCCCTGACCCCAACCGCGGCCAAAAAGACCGCCATAAGCCAGGCCGAAAACGCCCTGCAGAATCTGACCCGAACCGCCAGGAGACGCCTGGTAAATCTCCGGAGCAAAAGCATGCACCCACGCATAAATACGGGCGTGCACGTGCGAGACATAGTGGTACGCGAAATAGCCACCCACAGCCATACCGATACCCGCAACCACCAGCCACGAAATACGACCGGTCGACAGGTACAGCATCGCCATGAACAGACCAAAGAACATGATTGCCGAACCAAGGTCCTTCTGGAACACCAGAACACCCAGGCTCACAATCCACGCCAAGAACACCGGCGCCAAATCACGCAGACGCGGCAGATTAATCGGACCAATACGGCGGCCAGCCACCAGAATCAGGTCACGGTGCGTCGCCAAATAGCCGGCGAAGAAAATCGCCAAAGTAATCTTCGCGACCTCACCCGGCTGGAACGTGCGGTTACCGATATGAATCCAAATACGAGCACCATTAAGCTCCATACCCAGACCCGGAACCAGCGGCATGATGAGCAGAATCATCGACAACACCAGCGAGGTGTACGTGACCTTACGTAGCAGACGGTAATCCCTGAGCACGAACACGATAATCGCGCACAGCACCATAGACACGCCGGTCCACATCAGCTGACCATCACCCACCGGCGCCGCAATCTGCGGGTCCAGACGATAAATCATGGTCAAACCAATACCGTTCAGCGCCACCACCAGCGGCAGAATAAACGGATCAGCATAACGTGCGCGGAACTGCATGACTAGGTGAATCAGAAGAGCACCGGCACCCAGCACCACCGTGCACGGCAACCACTGGCTCTTCGACGTATCAAAAGCATGCTCCGGATCAATCAGATACATGCCGAACGAGCTGATACCCACCGCCAAAACCAGCAGGAAAAGCTCCGTGAAACGGCGTGCACGAGGCGCATCCGACTCACGACGGAACGAGAACTTAGCCATTATTCTCACCGCCTACCGCAGCAGGAGCCTCCGAAGAAGCCTGCTCAGGAGCCGGGGATGCCGAATCAGAGCCCGGTGCTTCAGAGCTCGGAGCCTCACTGGGTGCCGCAGAGCTCGGGGAAGCGGAAGCGGAAGCCGAGGCAGACGCTGCAGCCTGCTCAGCCTTCTCACGCGTCTGATCCGCTTGAGTCTTCAAACGAGACACAATCTGGTGCGCATCATCCAGGTCCTTCGCCGTAATCGCATTACGCAACAAAGAACGCGTATGATCGCTCAGCTCACTCGTAGGAATATCGGTATTCTCCACCACGTAAGAAAGGCGAATCGGGCCCAACGCATGCGGAATACCGTTGTACACCGCAACCGTGCCGTCACTCTCACCCACATAGTAGCTACGCTCTACATAACGCAGACCGGTCCACGCAGCCAACGTCAAAACAGCCGCAACCAGCAGAGTAATAAACAGGCGAATCGGCCACGACCTCGGACGCGAACGCTCCTCAGTGTCCTCAGCAATCAGCTCCTCCAGCTCAGCCGGCAGGGCCGCCTCATCAGACTCAACCTTCAACGGCACACGCTGAGCCACCGTCGCACGATGCTCCAGGGTACGAGAAGTCACCGCCGGAATCATGCCGGTCTCAGTAGCCACCGAAGCGGCACCAACCAGCTGATGCGGGCGGGAACCCAACTCGCTACGCAAAATCGCAGCGTTCGTAAGAGCCGCATCCACGGCGTTATCGTACGTACCGATATGGTGACGAACCGCCCCAGAACCGCTGTGCAACAGGGTGCCAGAGAAGTCACGAGCACGACGGAAACGGCGCAACGACCGACGATGATGCTCCTCAGAGTCCTCATCATGGTGCGCACCCAAAAAAGCCTCAGCAGCTTCAGCCGTGGCAGCAACCTCGGGAAGCTTCTGAGTGTTCGTGCTGACCTCCTGCTCCGCCACAATCGAATCAGGTAGGGCAGACTCAGGCAGGCTCGAAGGACCCACCGGCTCATCCACCGGCAGAACCTCACGGTCAATCACCTGCAGAGACACAACCGTGACATTGTCCGGAGCGCCACGCTCCAAGGTCATTGCAACCAGAGTGTCAGCAATCTCAGACAGGTCATCGGTAGAACGCATCACCTGCTCAATCTCCGCCAGGGACACCACAGCATCCAAACCGTCCGAAGAGAGCACCCAGCGCTCGCCAGGAACAGCGTCCAGAGTCTTCAACTCCAGCTCAGGAGACGCGTCAACATCACCCAGAACGCGCATAATCACGTTCTTATGCGGGTGGTTCTCCGCCTCCTGCGGGGTAATACGACCCTCATTGAGCAGACGCTGCACAAACGTATGGTCAGTAGAAATCTGCTCAAACTCGCCATCAGCACCCGGACGCAGACGATACGCACGCGAATCACCAATATGGGCGAACTCAATGCAATCACCATCAATCAGCAGGGCAGTACAGGTCGTACCCATACCCGCCAGCTGAGGGTCATTAGCAGCCAGCTCATTAATAATCAGGTTCGCGCTCTGAATCTCATCAGCCAGATAAACGCTACCGGTACCATCCTCAAAGTCAGGGTGGTCAAGCGGAGTCAAATTCAAAACCGTCGTAGCCGACGCAACATCGCCGCCCACGTGACCGCCCATGCCATCAGCAACGACAGCAAGGAAACGACCACCGTAGCCGGAGTCATCATTCTTCGAGCGTTTCAGACCCGTATCAGAGCGGGCCTCAAAACGAAAAGCGATCTTCATACACTAGCCCCTCAACTGCATGGTGGTACCGCCAACGCGGAAATCATCACCGGGCTCAATCGGGGTCGCACGAGTCAGACGCTCGCCATTGACGAACGTACCATTAGTAGAATTCAAATCCTCCAGGAACCAACGGGAACCCTGAGGGAACAGGCGCGCATGGCGACCCGAGGCGTAATCATCCTGCAGAGACACCTCAATGTCATTAGCGCGGCCAATAGTAATCGGCTGGTCGCCCAGCTGCATCATGGCGCCAGCCTGCGCACCGGCAGTAATCACAAGCTGCGAAGGGCGAGTCGGCGGAGGCACAATATGGGTAGCCTCCGGAACTGCATCAACCGGCGCCGCACGATAGTTCTTACCCAAACCAAGGTCACGGCGAGCAGCCGAAACCACCAGGAAAACAAAGAACCAGATGAGCGCCAGAAAAGCGTAACGAAGGATAGTAACAGTCAGTTCGGACGCCATTAACGGACACCTCCGGTCGAACTATGGAAGATGATGCGGGTATTACCCATGCGAAGCAGCGAACCGTTCGCCAGCACCACCGGCGCACGCAGAGGCGCACCATTAATCAACGTGCCGTTGGTAGAACCCATATCGGTGGCGACCACCGCACCACCCTGCATCGAAAGCTGCAGGTGACGGCGAGAAACACCCTTATCGTCCAGACGAAAATCAGCATCAGAACCGCGGCCCAGCACAAACGGCAGGTGGTTCACCGGGTGCATGCGACCCTCAATCTCCAAGAAGAAACGGGGAGCTGCCGTTGCCGGGGGTGCTACAGGCATGCTCGGGCGCGCCGCAGGAACCTGCTGAGGCGCAGGGCTCGGTGCGGGCTGCGCCGGCTGAGCAGCCGGCTTCGTAATGCGGGTCGGCAAAGAAGACTCACGCGGCGGACGCACCGGCGCATAGTTAGTAGCACCACGCAAAGACGGGGACGCCGGAGCCTCCGGCACAGAGAACGGCTCGAAAGTCGCAACAACCTCAAACTCGCCCTCAGAGAGAGAATCAAGAACATTGAAGGTCACGCGAACCGCGCCAATGAGGGTGTAACCCTGCGCGCGGGCGTGCGAAATCGCCAAATCGCACAGCTCAACAGCGAACGGGTTGCCCCACTCGCGCACGCGCGGGAAATCGACCGGCGCGAAACGCAGAGTGTAGACATTAGGAGCCATGGTGCGACCGCTGCCGTCCACGTAGGACTCGTCATCCATCATGATGCGGACGCGGTTAGCGACATCCGCCTTCGCAAAGGTGCCGAAGCCCTTGGAAAGGCCGACAGTGCGACCGATGCCTTGCTCCAGCTTGCCCAGCTTGTCGAAAAACTTCATGCCGCCTCCTTCTCAACGACCATTCCGAGCAACAGACCGCGTAAACGGTCTTTATCCGAAAGGCTCAGTTTAACGAGCGTGTCTGTGCGTTAGCTGTGTGTCCTGTGAATGAACACACCCGATTCTATTTTAGGTGATGCACTCGTCATCGCTCTGGAACCCCGTCATTTAGCGGGGAAATGGTTATGGATATGAAAAAATCCCCGGTTCTTTCGAACCGGGGATCGTTGGTGCGCGAGGGGGGAGTTGAACCCCCACGCCCTCACGGGCACACGGACCTGAACCGTGCGCGTCTGCCTATTCCGCCACTCGCGCATGTGTCTTACGGTGTATCACCGCAGGCAACACATAAAACTATACGGACTGCATACGGTACTGTCCAATTGAGAGAGTGTGACCTTCGTTACTTTAGGGTGGTGGAGGGTTCAGAGGGAGCCTCCGAGCCGTTACCAGCCACCCTCCTCGGAAGTTGCAGTATCGGAAGCAGCCGCAGAAGCCTGCGCTCCGCGTTCCTGCTCAGTACGCTCCCGATCAATGCGTTCCAGACGCGCACGCAACAACCACGTCACCGGACCCACATACGGCAGACACAGCACCAGCAGAAGCCACTTCAACTTCTGTACCTCCGAAAAATGCGGGTTCCGATGAATCGTCACCAGGCACAGCAGCGCCAACGCAATACCCGCCAGAAAAACAACCGTGACCACCAGCTCCAGTACGGCATGCCAATCCATAAACCCTCCTAATATCCTTCCTAAGGATACAGACCCCGAATATGCCCCGGGATATGCATCAGGATGCGCCCAGAACGTGCGCTGGCAGGCACGCCATCCGCACGCCCCTCGGGCGTGTAAAAGGGTCCGCCCCGCACACAGCAGGACGGACCCTCCGCAAAGCCTTACGCAGAAACCTGCGTGTAGCTCACAAACTAGCGGCTAGCCTTCTTAGCCTTCTTAGCGGCACGACGCTCAGCAACCTTCGCATCATACTCAGCCCAGAACTCACGGGTAGTCACCGCATCGGTGCCATCCCACGCCGCCAGATTCTTAATCTCCGGCATATCCGAAGCCTTGAAAATCGGCTCCAAACCAGCCTTACGCTGAGCCTCGTAATTCTTCAAGACCGCAACCACCTTCGGGGTCAGCAGCAGCACAGCCGTCAAGTTCACAATCACCATGCCGGCATTCAGCATATCCGCGGTAGTCCACACCAGATCCAGCGAAGAAATCGCGCCGAAGAACACGAACGCCAGAACCAGCACCCGGAAAATAGTCATCGGCAGCTTACGCTCAGTCACGAAACGCATGTTCGACTCGCCGTAGTAGTAGTTACCAATCACGGTCGAGAACGCAAACATGAAAATAGCGATGGTCAAGAAGTGAACCGCCCAATCGCCCAGCTGCATAGCCAGCGCCGACTGAGTCAGCGACGCACCACGAGAACGATCACCATAGGTCGGGTTCGACAGCAGAACAATAAACGCAGTCACAGTACACGCCATCATGGTGTCAAAGTAAACACCCAGAGTCTGCACGTAACCCTGCTTAGCCGGGTGAGAAATAGTAGCGGTCGCGCCAGCGTTCGGAGCAGTACCCATACCCGCCTCGTTAGTCAGCAGGCCACGCTTCATACCCCAAATCACGGCGCCCATGGTACCGCCGGTCACGAACTCCTTAATGCCGAAAGCACCTTGGAAAATCATCAGCAGCATGTTCGGGACCTCAGTGATGTTCAGCAGAACAACCAGCAGACCCAGCAGCAGATACAGCACCGCCATAATCGGCACCAGCCACTCAGTCACCGAAGAAATCGCGCGAATACCACCGAAAATAATAGCCGCAGTCAGCGCCACCATAATCAGACCAATAGTGATGCGGAAGCCCATCGAGTTAGTACCCGAAACGTCAATATTGAACGAGTTCGCCGCAGCATCCACCACAGCATTCGTCTGAACCGCCACAAACACAAACGCGTAAGTGATCACAATGAACGCCACGAAGATATAACCCATCCAACGAGCATTCAGACCGCGCTTCATGTAGTACGCCGGACCACCAATATAGGAATCCTTACCGCGCTCCTTATACAGCTGACCCAGAAGGGACTCCGCGAAAGCAGAAGCTGCACCAACAGCAGCAATAACCCACATCCAGAACACAGCACCCGGGCCGCCCATAGCAATAGCCAAAGCAACACCCGCAACAGTACCGGTACCCACACGAGAAGCAGCCGAAACAGTAAACGCACGGAACGAAGAAATACTCTTCTTACCGTCAGCCTCACGAGCAACCGGGTCACCCAGGACACGAACCATTTCCTTAATGGAGCGCCACTGTACGCCGCGGGTACGAATCGTAATGTACAGACCAGCAGCAATCAGAGCGTAGTAGAGGAAATTACTCCACATCCAGTTCTGCACGGCATCCACGGTGGAAGTCAGCCCCGCAGTATGCGTATTAATGTCCCCGATGATATTCAGAAGAAAATCCACTCGGCACTCCAATCTTGAAAGCAAAAAGCCCGCACGCTCAAACCCGGAAGACGGATAACGTGTGGGCTACATTGCTGGGTGGTGCGGACTCACGCCGCGCAGCGGAGCCAATATACGCTCCGCATGATTAGTCACCCCATTGTGGGACGCGCAACCCTCACGGAGCAACTTAAAAAGGGGTCAAACGCAAAATGTAACGAATACTTAATATACGGACAGAGTAAATATAGGCTCCGTGAGGGTTCCACCAATACTAGTGGGGCGGGCACAAAAAGCCCGGCACAAGGTACAAAACCTCGCACCGGGCTTAGCGAATAAACGGGGGTGTCGGCCGGGCTATGAACGCTCAGGCTTCACAAACGGGAACGACAACACCCCACGAATCTGCGTCTGAGCCAACAGCATCACCAAACGGTCCACACCCAGACCCAAACCACCCGTCGGCGGCATACCCGTCTCCAAGGCGTAAAGGAAATCCTCATCCACCTCCATCGCCTCCAGGTCACCCGAAGCCGCCTTCAACGACTGCTCCGTCAGGCGCTCACGCTGCACCAGCGGATCAGCCAACTCAGAATAAGCACAGCCCATCTCCATGCCGTTAATCACCAAATCCCAACGCTCCGCCAAACCCGGAACACTACGATGCGGCGCCGCAAGCGGACTCGTCTCGGCAGGGAAATCCGTATAGAACGTCGGCTCCACCGTATGTGCCTCAACCAGCTCACCATACAGCTCCTCAACGATGGCACCCGGACCCATACCCTCATGAACACGCACACCGTGCTGCTGCGCCAAAGCCAGCAGCTCCTCAAAATCCGTCTGCACATCCACACGGCGACCCAGCGCCTCCGACAGGGCATCACACACCGACACCACACGCCACGGACCCGACACATCAGACACCGTGCGCTCACTCGAAGCCTTATGCCCCAGCGGCAAAGACACCGAACCAAACACCGCCTGGGCAGCATCCTTAATCAGACGCTCCGTCAACTGCCGCATCTGCACATAATCCGCATACGGACGGTACGCCTCAAGCACCGTAAACTCCGGGTTATGGGTCGCATCAGCACCCTCATTACGGAAATCACGACCCAGCTCATACACCGGACCGCTGCCGCCGACCACCAGACGCTTCAAATACAGCTCCGGCGCAATACGCAACGTCAAATCCTCACCATAGGCGTTGATATACGTGCGGAACGGACGCGCGCTCGCGCCACCGTGCACCGTATGCAGAATCGGGGTCTCCACCTCAAGGAAACCCTCCGCATCTAGGCGGGCACGCAACGCCTTAATGACCGCGGTGCGCAGACGCAGATTCTGCATCTGATCCGGATGCACCAATAGGTCCGTGGAACGGCGACGCAGGCGCGCCTCCGGATCAGTAAAAGAGTCGAAGGGGATGGGGTGAAGGCTCTTCGACGCCATGCTCCAGGAGGAAGCAATCAGCGATAGAGTGCCGGTGCGGCTCACCCCGTAGGTGCCCTGCACGGTGATGATGTCACCGGTGTCCAGGTTGCGGGAGGCAAGGCTCAGCGGGCGCTCGCCCACCAGGCTGCGTTCCATGATGACCTGCAGGGTTTTGTCACCTTCAATAAGAGTCACAAAGAGAACTCCACCGTGGTTGCGAAGCGCGCGAACACGCCCCGAAACCATGAATTCCGAATCTGGAATATTTTCAGAAGAGAATATACGCAGAGCATCCTTGACACCCAGCACAGAGGCAGCAGTACCAGCCTTTTCACCGCCCAGCGAATACGGCTCCATACCCGCCGCACGCAGTGCTTCCAGATGGCGCAGACGATGCTGAGTCTGATCGCTACGCGACACCTCAGGAAGCTCTTCCACAGTAGCGAGCTGCATCTGGTGAAGAGCCTCCAACTCACCTGCAGAAAGATGCTGCTCCTGATCCTGCAAACGGCGCGCCGACAGATTTGGCAAGAAACCCTCCGCCATGCCCGCAGCAAACACAACATTCACCATCGCCAACGTCGGCTCCGTCGCCACATAACGAGGAACCCACAGCGGGGCAAACTTCAGATTGAAACGATACAGGCGGCGCAACTGCAGAAAACGATCCAGCACACCCAAAGAACGGGATGCGAAACGGTTCCACGCCGACGCACCCACCTGATCCGCAGCCTCAAAAATATGGCCAAACATCGCAAAATTCAGCGACACCCGACGTACACCCAGCGCCGCCGCCTGCTCCATGAGCGAGGCCACCATAAACTCCACCACACCATTAGGTGCATCAGGGGAGCGGCGCATAACGTCCAGCGATAGGCCGATAGGACCCCAGGGGACGAAGGACAGTAGGGCCACCATCTGACCAGCCTCATCATGCGTAGAAACCAGCAGAGAGGAAGAATCCGCCGGATCATTCACACGATTCAGAGCCATCGAAAAACCGCGCTCCACACGCCCATGACGCCACGCAGAAATATTCTCCGCAACCTGCTGACGCTGCTGCTCGTTCAACTCTGAAAAACGGCGGATCTGCACTGTATACCCGCCGCGGCGCACACGCTGAACCGCCTGACGCACCGGCAACATCGACGTGTCATTGAGCGTGAAACGATCCGCCTCAAGGACCGCCTCCTCACCCATCTGAATAATCGACAGACCCGCCCGGTTATAGGCGCGCGCACCCGCCTCACTCACGCTCAGCGCCGCAGGAACCCAACCGTAACTACGTGCCTGTAGCATCCACTGCTCGATCGCGGCATCCCACGAATCGGGGTCACCCACCGGGTCACTCGACGCCAAGCACACCGAACCCACCGAACGGTACGTAATCGCCGCCCTCTGATCCGGAGAGAAAATCACCTGCTTATCGCGGCGCGTCGAAAAATAGGAGAGTGAATCATTGGCGCCATACTGCTGCAGCAGAGCGCGAATCTTCAGCTCCTTCTCACCGGTCCAGGCGTCCGGGGCACGATAACCGCGAGCCAACAGATACAGCGCCGCAACCAGCGAGGCACCGTAACCAAAAGACGCCAAGAAAGCCACCACATCAGCAGACCACACGCCAGGATGGGTACGCTCAATACCCATGCCGTGCATCAGCAACTCCCACGGGGTCACCGAACGCAACGGCTCCCACACGCCGATGTGGCAGAGGTACCAGAGCACCAGAGTAGTCAGCAGGATGCCGCCAACAGCCGTAGCCGCCGCACCCGCCCACGAGAGGCGACCAATGCGTGCCGGGAACGCCGAACGAATCGAGAAAAGGAAAGGCACCAGCGCACACGCAAACACGATGGAGAGCGTATCGACCGTCGAGGAGAAAATACGGTCCTTCGGCATAATCCCCGCGGGGAACACCAGCGTGAAGGCGCTATGGGTCGCAATCAGCGCGCCAAGCACCTGAAAAACGATGGCGGCAATGAGAGCGGCACGCTTGCGCACAATCAGCCCGGACACAAGCACAATCATCGTAATGGCGCTGGGTAGCGTGTGCGTGGAGGGAATATTCAGCAGGTCAGCGGTGACTTCCCACCAAGTGAAGCCGCGACCGTGCCGCAGAGGAGAGATAATCCACGCGAACGTGGTCAGTAGCGCGGCAAAAGAATACACCCCGATCACCACGCGTGCTGATATCTCTGCATACCTTGAGGGAGGCGCAGGCGCCTGTCTTGCTCGTGCTGTACGGCGACGTGAGGTAGTGCGGTGAGACATCATTATCAGCGAGGAATCGGGGTGTAGAGAAGGTAGTAGACCTTAGAGGTTCTGGCTAGGCTTCAGCCTTCGGGTCACGGTAGGTGCCCTCGAAGACGTCGGGGATGCCGTTGTCGTCAGCGTCCACGCTTTCCTTCTCAGCCAGGGCACGGTAGTGCTTGTTACGGCGAGACAGGATAGCCGCGCCCACAATGGCAGCCAGAACAGAGCCAACGAGAATCGCAATCTTTGCGTCTTCGGTGTGCGGAGAGCCGTGCGGGAAGGACAGCTCAGCGACCAGCAGGGACACGGTGAAGCCGATACCGCCGGTTGCAGCCAGACCGATCACGTCAATCCATGCGATGTCCGGATCGAGGTTAGCGTTCTTGAAGCGAGTCACGAGCCAGGTGGTGCCGAAAATACCGATGGTTTTACCGGCAACCAGTGCGACCATAATGCCGACCGCCACCGAGTCGGTGAGGGCGCGTCCGAGGCCTTCAAAACCGCCCACAGCCACACCCGCGCTGAAGAATGCGAAAATCGGCACGCAGATGCCGGTAGAGAGGGGACGGAATCGGTGCTCCAGCACCTCTGCAAGACCGTGTTCAGCCTGCGCCGCCTCAGAGCGAGCGGACATCTTCACGGGCACCAGGAAGCCGAGAACCACACCAGAAATGGTCGCGTGAATACCGGACTCGAGGAAGAGTGCCCAGGTGATAATACCCAGGGGCAGAAGCAGCAGCCAGGCAGCCAGCGGCTTCAGGTGCAGCATGGTCTCACCGCGGTAGGCAATGAACGCGAAAAGAGCGAGGGGAATGAGCGCGAAGAGCAGGTACTCGCCGTGGAAGTTATTGGTGTAGAAGATCGCGATAATGCAGATTGCAATCAGGTCATCGACCACAGCCAGAGTCAGCAGGAAGACACGCATCGCCGAGGGGAGGAAAGTACCCACGGCAGCGAGAACAGACACCGCAAACGCAATATCGGTTGCGGTGGGGATTGCCCAGCCGTGCAGAGCGGTGGGGCTGGTGAAGTTCAGCGCCGTGTAGATAATCGCGGGCACTGCCACGCCACCGAAGGCGGCCGCAATCGGCACAATAGCGGTGGAGGGCGACTTGAGGTCACCAATCACGAATTCCTTCTTCAGCTCCAGGCCGGTGAGGAAGAAGAAAACGACGAGCAGACCGTCTGCTGCCCAGGTTCCGATGCTCATCTGCAGGTGGTTGAAGCCGGGGATGACCGGGCCAACAACGGTGTCTCGCAGACCAAAATAGAAGGTGGATGCGGGGGTGTTGGCGAGTACTACTGCCAGCACCGTCGCAATCAGAAGTACGGTACCGCCGACTGATTCTGCACGCAGAATGTCGGCTACGCGGCGTGAGTTGCTATATGAGCCGCGGCTGAGGGTATCTGGATTGGTGTGAGTCATTCTCTCCTCTTTCTGCCGCGATATTATGCGGCATCTAAGGCTTTTAAGTTTACTCTGCACTGTATGAGTATTCGAGTAGCTTCTGGCGGCTTTTAGCTCATGGGCGGTGCACCGCGGTGTGCTTTCATGGCGTATATACATAAACGTTCCGCCCTCCCCACGGCGTGTGGGGAGGGCGGAACGTTTAATATTTTGCAGATATTCTGCGTGGTCGACTAGGTGTCTAGCCGCCTGAACGCAAGATTAGGAACCAGCGATTGCGGGTGCGCCGGACTCCTGGCCGTGGTCGTGTGCCAGCTCGCGTGCAACGTAGTTCTCCAGGTCGAAGAGGTTGCCGTTTGCGCGCTTCACGATGGTCACCAGGGTCTCCATGGTTGCAACTTCCTCAACCTGTTCCTTCAGGAACCAGAGGATGAACTGCTCGCCCAGTGCGTAGTTCTCAGCGCGTGCTGCGGAGAACAGGGCCTCGATCTGACCGGTGACAGCCTTCTCCTGTGCCAGGGACATGTCAACGATTTCCTGAACGTTCTCGAAGTCGTTCTTGACAGCGGGAACAGCGGGGATCTCGACCTTGTGGCCGCGGTCCAGCTTGTACTGAACCATCATGAGTGCGTGCTCGCGCTCTTCGAGGGACTGCTGGTAGAAGAACTTAGCCAGCTGGGGAAGGTCCTCACCGTCGAGCCAGATAGCCATGGACAGGTACTGGTGGGATGCAGCGAACTCGTGGCCGATCTGCTCGTTCAGAAGGTCGTAGAAAGACTTAGACATATGGTTTCTCCTTATCTGGTGGTTGCTTTTGGGTGCCGGGATGGCGCGGTGCAACCTGTTGATATTTATCGTAAGGGGTGGGGTGCGCCATGTACAGAGAGAAAAGGCTAATCGGTGAATCAGATAAGGTACCCCTGACATATTGTCACCACAACCCTTAGTGTGGATAGCCTGAATATTTTCTTTGGATTGTGTGGTATTGGGTGTGTTTCCTTGAGATTTCGCGGTTTAACAGGGATAGACAGCGGGTTTAAAAACCACAACCCCTACAGCTCAAGGTAAACATAGAGACACCATGTTGGGTGCCTGCGCACGGGGCTAGAGGGCGCAAAAAAATCTTAAAAATCTCTCGAAAATGCGGCGAAATTGATGTGGTCAGAACCCCGATGCGCCCCCAACCACCTCCGTAAAGGTTGTTCTGCGCGCGCCTTTAAAGAGATAAGGCACGTTCCCGGTGGGAATGTGCCTTATCTCTGGTTCTCTCAACTCTCATCCCTCTGTGGGGTGGAGGAGGTTAGTGTGCGGGGTATTCCCCACGCTGCAGTGCATCAATCGAGATGACGTTTGAAGGAGTATCACCCAGAACAGCCTTACCGATCTCGGCAAGCTGCTCAACCTGCTCGGGGGTGAGGTGATCGAAAATTTGGCGGCGTACTTCGCCAACATGGCTGGGTGCGACTTCCTGGATCTTCTGCTCGCCTGCGGGGAGCAGGTGGCAGATGCTCACACGGCGGTCTTCAGCACTGAGGGAACGGCGGACGTATCCATCCTTCTCCAAACGCGCTACGACTCGTGAGAGGCGTGCGGGAAGAGTGTTCGTAGTGATTGCCAGCTCGGTCATGGTCAGGGAATGATCCTTGGACTCGGAGAGCATTGCGAGCACCATGTATTCAACAAAGCTAATGCCAGCCTCGGTCTGTAGCTGATTCTCTAGCTTGCGGGTGAGGCTGAAGATGATGGAGCTGATAAAGAGCCAGCCTTCTCTCTCTTGCGGGGAGAGCCACTGGGTGGATTCGCTGTGCGAGGCATTCTCCGGCTGCTGCGCAGACGTGGTTGGTATGGACACGAGATTGGTTCCTCTTTTATCGGATATGGAGCTCTCTTAAATAAAGAGAGAAGTGGCGTGTTGGCACCCATTGTAGCGAAAGGTCTGACTAGGTGACTCAAAATTGGTACGGTCAAGTAATGGTTGACACTTTGGTGCTAATTTTTTGAGGGGTGCTAGGGGTATCTTTTTGCACGCGGTGACTGCAAATACCCAGGGTAAGCAAGTGATATGCGACATATTTAAAAAGATTTCTGGTACAAGTATAGACGAGACCATACCAAGAAGCACCTCCGTGCATAATGCCAACTTCCGCGGAATATCAGGGTTTTTTGGGTGGTGGAAGAAAATTCTCGGGCCGGCAAAGAGTGTTCCGAGGTCGAAAAATAACGAAACGGTAACAAAAATTTTAAAAAAATCTCGGTTTTGGCTTTGCAACCGTAATGAAACCGTGTACACTAATTACATAACGGGGTCGAAGGAAGCCTCCGAGGCGAGACCGGAAGCTCGCTTCGATAGGTTCGACTCTCTATTTATCGGTGATTGTCGTCGGTGTACGAGTAACTCGTATTTCTACCGACGGATGTGCGGTGCGGGTGCAGTTCGTGGTTGGGCTGCATTCCGTACCGTATCTTTTTAACTCAAATTTCTATCAACTCACTCTAAGAGCATCCAATGGTCGGGTGCTCTTTTTCTTTACCCTCATATCGGCATCAGCAAGAGCGCTGTACGAGCCGGGGGAGGAGCATACGAGGAGGCGCAAACACCTGTGCTGTTATGTAGCTATACAAGTGTGGCTACGCCGCCTGGCTACACTGCGTACCTGCGGTATTGTCGTGCCGTATCGTGCCAGGAGTGTTATCCACAGGGGTTATCCACAGTGTGGAGAACTTACACGCATGTGATTTGGCAGAGCAGAATCGAGGTCCTCCCCAGGTTTAATTTAAGAGTGCTACAGAAAAATTCTTGTAATTACAGGCTTTCACGACCATTAAAACCGAGGGTAAGTTCTTAAACAGAAGACCTTTTTATCTTTAAATCCGCGGAACCCGAAAATTTCCACAGCTGTGGATAACCCTGTGCACTTAATCCACCGCCTCCGGCGTAAGGAGGCGCGTAAGATCGCTCGGCGGCTCTGTTGGCACTCAATATTTTGGCTAGTAGAAGGAAAAACGCCCCGGATGAGGGCGAAAATTCTGCAGTTTATCCCCCGCGCATCCCCAAAATAGGATGTTATCCACAGCAGTTATCCACAGTGTGGAGAACTTACAGTACTGTTATTCACATGAGTGCATACCCCGGTATTTCGCGGCAGAAAGGGGTGTAAGCCTTAAATAGCCTGTTGATACACACGGTTTTCCACAGCTGTGGGGAAAAGTCTCCGCCTAAAATCCACAGGCTCGAGCGAGGTCTTACATAAATGTGACGCTCCCCAACTCATGAAAAGTAAAGTAAACGCTACGCTGGTAATCTTTAATACAAGCCAAGTTTTCTAATGAAAGGCATCATCATGGCTGAAAAGTACACCCTCCCCGAGCTCCCCTACGACTACGCGGCGCTCGAGCCCCACATCTCCGCAAAGATCATGGAGCTGCACCACGACAAGCACCACGCAGCATACGTTGCAGGCGCTAACGCAGCTCTCGAGCAGCTTGAAGAGGCACGCGAGAACGGTGCATACGGCAACGTCTCCAAGCTCTCCAAGGACCTGGCGTTCAACCTGGGTGGCCACACCAACCACTCCATCTTCTGGAACAACCTGTCCCCCGAGGGCGGCGACAAGCCCACCGGCGAGCTGGCAGCGGCAATCGACGAGTTCTTCGGCTCCTTCGACAAGTTCCGTGAGCACTTCACCAATGTTGCACTGACCATTCAGGGCTCCGGCTGGGCAATCCTCGCATGGGACACCGTTGGCAAGCGCCTCATCATCGAGCAGCTTTACGACCAGCAGGGCAACATCTCCGTTGCGCTGATCCCCGTTCTGCAGCTGGACATGTGGGAGCACGCATTCTACCTGGACTACCAGAACGTCAAGGGCGAGTACGTCAAGGCATTCTGGAACATTGTGAACTGGGCTGACGTTCAGGCTCGCTTCGAGCGCGCAGTGTCCCAGACCAAGGGCCTGGTCCTCTAATCTAGATTTTCGTCAGCGCGGTGAAGTGGCCGCGGTGAGGTAACTGAAACGGGTGCCCGGCGCCTCCATATTCGGAGGTGCCGGGCACCCGTTCGTTTTATGGTGCGGCTATTAGCCCCGCGGGGTTGGGTGCGGAACTCTAGAGCGCCAGCGTGCGGTCAATGCGGATGCGGCGGCAAAAATCCTCATCATGGCTCACCACGATGAGCGCACCCGTATAGGCTTCGAGCGCCTGCACCAACCAATCCACCGAAGAAATATCGAGGTTGTTCGTCGGCTCATCCAGCATGAGCAGTTGCGGCACCGGATCTGCCAGAAGCACCTGCGCCACCGCGGCGCGGAACCGCTCACCGCCGGAGAGGTCACCGGTCTTATGGTGCACGCTCTCGCGGCGGAAAAGCAGGCGCGCCAACTGGTCGCGCAGATGCTGCTCGCTCACCCCGGGGTTAGCACGCTGCACGCTCTGCAAGAGGGTGAGCTGCGGGTCGAGGGTGATGCGCTGCGGAATGTACGCCCCCTCGAGGCAATAGTCGACCCGGTAGGCGGGCTGCACGGGGGAGCGGTACTCCGGGTCTTTTGCGTGGGCAATTGCCTCAAGGAGGGTGGTCTTGCCGCTGCCGTTCGCACCGGTGATGCGCAGATGCTCGGGGCCGCTGAGAATCAGGTGTTCGGGGTGCTCCACAGGGGTTCCCTGCCGGCTCTCGCCATCTGCCTCAACGGGTGAAAAATGCAGAGAATCAACCTTAGTGGGTTGCTGAGTGGTAAATGTTTCACGTGAAACCTGCTGAGGGTTAGTCCCACGAGAATCAACCCTGTGCAGCTCCAGTACCTTGCGCCCCGCGGGTAGGGGCTGCTGGCTCAGCTCGGCATAGATTTTCTCCTGCACGCGCACCTCATCCTGGGCGTTCTGGTATTCCTCCTGAGCCTGCTCCTGCTTGCCGACGCGCAGGCCGCGAAGCTTCGCCGCCGCCTGCCGGGAGGCATCTTTCGCTAGATCAAGAATCGTGTCCGGCTGGTCGTCCTTCCAGACCTGCGCCATGTTCTTCGAGATAATCTCCTGTGCCTGCACCCACTCACGATGCGCCGAACGCACCCGGTTCTTCGCCTCGCTCACGCGACGCTGAGCCGCCTGCTGTTCGGTGTCCAGCGCCTGCCGGTAGGTGCTGTAGTTACCCTCGAAGAGGCGCAGGTGAGCCAGCCCCTGGCGGTCGGCGTGAAGCTCGGCAATCACGTTCACGCGCTCCAGTAGGTCGCGGTCGTGGCTGATAATGAGCGCCGGGCAGGGCAGCGCCTCCAGTGCGGCGAAGAGCTGAGCCTTCGCCGCGGAATCAAGGTTGTTCGTCGGCTCATCGAGCAGAATGAACTCGGGGTCAGAAATCATCAGCGAGGCAAGCGCGGCAATGACCGCCTCACCACCGGAGAAACTGCGCATGCTGCGGGCAAAGAGTGCGCGAACCGCCTGCGGGTCGTCACGGTTAACCAGGGCCGCCGGGGTGAAACCGTAGGTCGCAAGAGCCGCCAGGGTGCGCTCCTCAACGTCCCAGTTATCCCCGATGGTCTCATAGAGTTCGGGGGAGTACTCGCCGGATTCCACCGCCTGTAGCGCCCGCAGAATCTCGGAGATTCCGCAGAGCTCGGCGAGGGTCTGCTCCCGGTCCAGGCCCAAATCTTGAGGTAGATACGCCATGTGTTCCGGCGCCGCCAAAGAACCGGAATCCGGGGTCAAATCACCCAAAATCAACCTCATGAGGGTTGTTTTTCCGCAACCATTATCGCCAATAAGGCCGGTTAGAGACGCCGAAAATACCGCCGAAAGGTTCGCAAAAAGCGGAGGCTGGCTCGGGTGCGCAAAGTGCAGATGAGCGATACTAATGTGCGCCGCCGCGTGGGAAGTGGCGTGCGAGCGGGCATCGCGGGAAGAAGCGGAACGGGGAAAGGTCGCCTGCGGCTGAAGTACGTGTGTCATACGAGCTCCTTGAGGTATGGATGCTCGGGTGCTCTCAAACTCCGACGGTGGTGCGTTGCAGTAGTGTGCCGGCGGTTTGGGGGTGCCTATGCTGAGCGCGTGGCGGTAAGAGGATCGCCCCAAAAAGAGCGCGAAAAAACCCGAGCGTAACGGTGGATGTACCTGTGCCCGGGTGCGTGCGCACTGATTGGAACACGTAGGAAACGTGTCCGTAGAGCTGCTACGTGAGCGCGCGAAAAATTCTGTGAGGTCCGGGCTTATGCTCGGTGGGTCATTTCTTTGATGCCTCCTAGATTCCGAATACCGCCCCGGTCGCGCCTTGGGTGGCTTCGGTCAAACGATACGTTCAGCTCCGTAACTACCCCCACGATGGGGCGGCGTCGGAAGAGAGCTGAGGACTCCAGCATAGGAACTAACTGGGCGCTGAGTCAAACACCTTCCTATGTAGGAGAAGATTCAGCGTGCTGATTCCCTGAATGGTTCCTTCCCGAGAGTTTTTGTTGAAAGGTTGAGTGTGCGGTCAATGCGGATGCGGCGGCAGAAGTCCTCATCATGGCTCACCACGATGAGCGCGCCGGTGTAGGCTTCGAGCGCCTGCACCAGCCAATCCACCGAGGAAATGTCGAGGTTATTCGTCGGCTCATCCAATATGAGTAGCTGCGGCACCGGATCTGCCAGAAGTACCTGTGCCACCGCGGCACGGAAGCGCTCACCTCCGGATAAATCCCCAATGCGCTGATGTACGCTTTCGCGACGGAAAAGCAGTCGCGCCAGCTGATCCCGAAGATGCTGTTCGCTCACCCCGGGGTTAGCCCGCTGCACGCTCTGCAGGAGGGTGAGCTCCGGGTCGAGGATGATGCGCTGCGGCAGGTATGCGGTGTTGTCCAGGCGGTAGAGCACTCGGTATGCAGGCGGCACTGGGGAACGGTAATCAGGGTCATTTGCGTGCGCTATCGCATTGAGAAGCACAGTCTTGCCACTGCCGTTTGCTCCCGTGATGCGCAGGTGTTCGGGTCCGGTCAGGATAAGAACCTCGGGAAAATCTTGGATTTGAAGCAGATAATCAACTTTATATGGTTGTGTTTCACGTGAAACGGTGTTTTGGGTGTATGCATTCTTAAGGTCGGCGCTCTGCAGTGTAGATGCGCAAGAGTCGTTCTTCACCCGATGTAATTCCAGTACTTTCCGCCCCAATGGGAGTGCATCCTGAACAAGTTCCAGATAGATACGCTCCTGCACGCGCAGGTTCTCTTGGGCTTCTCCAACTGCTGCACGTGCATCCGCCACCATGCTTTCGTGGGCTGTGTGAAGTTTCCCGGCAGAGCGCTCTGAACTGTTTTTATCCAGGCCCATAGCCATGCCAGGTTTCCGCTTTGACCGTTCAAATTCGCGGCCTCGGCGGGCGTTGCGATCGAGCTTAATCTGGTTCTCGGTGCGCTCACGCACAGCCTTACGCGCCTCATTCTTCGCCTCGGTCACGCGACGCTGAGCCGCCTGCTGCTCGGTCTCCAGCGCCTGCCGGTATGTGCTGTAGTTACCCTCGAAGAGGCGCAGATGCGCCAGCCCCTGGCGGTCGGCGTGAAGCTCGGCAATCACGTTCACGTGCTCCAGCAGATCGCGGTCGTGGCTAATGATGAGTGCCGGGCAGGTGAGGGTTTCAAGAGCCGTATAAAGCCGATTCTTCGCCGAAGAATCCAGATTATTTGTGGGCTCATCCAGCAGAATGAACTCGGGGTTTGAATATAGAAGCGCGGTGAGTGCGGCTGTGACCGTCTGACCACCTGAAAAGGTGCTAAGAGGACGCATCAGAAGGTTGCGACGGGCCTGTGTATCGGTCGTAGTGAGGGCAGGACCAAAACCATGTTCGGCAAGGGCTGCGAGGGTACGTTCTTCAATATCCCAGGCGTCGCCTATGGTGTCGTAAAGGCAGGGGGAATAGTCGCCCGATTCCAGTGCATCAAGCGCCTGCAGTATTTTTGTAATTCCAAAAATATCAGCAAGATGCTGATGCCCACTCAACCCTAAATCTTGCGGTAGGTACGCTATGCGCGGTGGGGTGCTGATTATCCCTTGACTAGGGTTTATGTCGCCAAGAATAAGTCTGAAGAGGGTAGTTTTTCCGGCGCCGTTATCGCCGATAAGCCCGGTGAGTGGCGCAGAAAATACCGCGGAAAGGTCGGTGAAAAGCGGGGGCTCACCCGGATGTGCGTACGAAATATGGTCGAGTGTAATGTGACGTGACATGGGCCGAGTTCCTTCGAGTAGGTGCTCGGATTCCTGCCAGCGCACATGAAGGCGTGAAGGCATGAAAAAACCCGAGCGTAACGGTGGATGTACCTGTGCCCGGGTGCGTGCGCACTGATTGGAACACGTAGGAAACGTGTCCGTAGAGCTGCTACGTGAGCGCGCGAAAAATTCTGTGAGGTCCGGGCTTATGCTCGGTGGGTCATTTCTTTGATGCCTCCTAGATTCCGAAGGGCACCCCGGTCGTGCCTTGGGTGGCTTCGGTCAATCGATATGTTCAGTCCCTTAGGCTACCCCCCCACGGTGGGGTAGCGCGGATAGAGAGCTGATGGCTCAAGCATAGAAACTGTGTGGGTGCTGAGTCAAACACCCTCCCGAAAAACCGCCTGACAAGTGCCGATACCCCCTAGAGAACGCAAAAAGAGGGGCGACACCGCACGGTGCCGCCCCTCCTTTTAGGCATTAAATCTGCGCGCGTACAACGCGCGAAAGGCTATTACGCCTCGTGGCGCTCGCGGTACATGCCCAGCGGGCCCGCATCCGCGTACGCCTGAGCGTCGTTGTAACGGTACAGGCGCGGCGGGCGGTGACGGGTGCCCTCCACGCGGCGGCCGGTGTCAATAATCGACTTCGATGCCGCAATCTGGCGGCGGAAGTTCGCCGGATCCAGGGTGCGACCCAGAATCGCCTCGTACACCTCACGCAGCTGCGCCAGGGTGAACTCCTCGCCCAAGAAAGAGTGCGCAATACGCGAGTACTCGACCTTGTTCTGCAGACGGTAGAGCGCGTACTCAATGATTTCGTTGTGGTCGAATGCCAGCTCGGGCAGTTCATCCACCGGGAACCAGCGGATGTTCTCGTGCACGCGAGTGTTCGCAACCTCGGTGGCGGGAATCGATGCCCAGTACACCACAGAAACCACGCGCTCGTGATCAGTGTCGGGTGCCGGGTCGGGCTCGCCCACAACGCGGGCGGCGCGCGCCTCGGGGGTGCGCAGAACGTCACCGAATGCGTAGAGCTGCTCCAGGTAGCCGGGCTGCAGGTTGGTTGCACGCTTCAGGGTTGAAGCCGCTGCCTCTTCGAGGGAGAGGTTCGGGTTGAGCGGGCCGCCTGGAAGCGCCCACTGGCCCTTATAGGGCTCGCGGAGGCGGCGAACCAGCGGCAGCCACAGGGTCGGGTGGGTCTCGTTTTCCTTGGGACGCAAAGCTAGAATCACGGTTGAGACAGCGAGAGATACAGAGGTGTGGTCCACGTCGTTGTGCTCTTCAGCGGCGACTGCGCCGGGAAGAGGCTGGGATGCGATGCTCATTCAAGCCTCCTGTGCGAATGGGTATCGATAGGTGTGCATACTCTACCCATTTTAAGGGGTTAATAGGGTAAAAATGCACGCAAGGCACCCGCTGACCCGAAAACCGGTACCATCCGCGTCGTGTCAAGGGGAAAAGTTCAGGTACCGGACACACCAAAGCGCCTCTCCTGTCTGTCCAATAGGACAGACAGGAGAGGCGCTCCAGCGTCTACTTATGCAACATCTAACTATGCAGTTTTAGGTGCATATCAGGGGTGCAGATTAGTCGATCTGCAGCTCGCCCATTGCTTCCCAGTCGTCGCCGTCGATCAGGCGAGAAATAATCTTCGGGGTTGCGGTCAGCATGGGGCGCATGTCCTTCATGGCCTGCTGGAAGTGGTCAGAGTTCACGTGCGGGCCAGCTGCGTCGTCGTTGAAAGCCTCGAGCAGAACGAACTCGTTCGGGTTCTCAACACTGCGGGACCACTCGAAGAACTTATTGCCTTCCTCGGCGCGGGTTGCCTCGGTGAAAGCGCGGGTCTTCTCGATCCACTGGTCAGCGTATTCGGGCTTGACGGGGAACTTTACAGCAATGAAAATCATCAGAACTCCTTGGTTGAAGAGTAGATACGTACCCTTCCAGTTTAAGCCCCGGGTGCTCGCTGGCGCTGAAGAACAGGGTTTGAGGCAGCGGTTTTAGCTTGTGGCTTTAACCGCTGTGTCGAGTGGCTTTTGTGGTTTAACGAGTCGCCGCCTTGAGTACCTGCAGGGCGCGTTCCAGCGCCGCACGGTCTGCCGCGATGGCGGCTGCCCTCTGCGGGCTGGCGGAGTCGCCTCCAAATGCTGCGTTGTAGTACATGCCGTCACCCAGAAGCAGCACGGTGCGGGCAATCTGCTCATCACCCAGCTCGGCGAGGACGAGCGCATGCCAGCCATCCTGTACGCGGCTCATGGTCTGCTGGGCAAGCTCGTTATTGCTCTGTGCCAGGCGGCTGAGAGCAATGAGGGCGCGGTCGAAGGGGGAGTTATCTGGCGTGGAGGAATTGATGTAGTAGGCGCTTGCCCCCTCGGGTGCCTGCTCCATTGCCGCGAAGTCCTCTTCAGCCAGGGTGAGGGTGCGTTCTGCGAGCGCCTCAAGTAGCGCCTTCTTGGAGGCGAAGTGGTAGAGTAGCCCGCCCTTGGAAACCTTGGCGGCGGTGGCGACGGCGTCGAGGGTTGCGGCGCGTTCTCCCGAGCGAATCAGCAGGTCGACGTAGGTGTCGAGGATGTGTTCGCGGGGGTTGGTGGCGCGTTGTTTTCGGTGGTTGGGGGTGGTCATGTGTACCAGTCTAACCGCTTGAAACTATACCGTCCAGTTGGTATAGTTAATCTTCGTTTATGGCCCCGTCCGGACCCCTAAAACCTCACTAAAAGACCTAGCCCAAAAGACAGGCCGAGCTGATGCCGCCGCGTCCGCCGCATCAGCCGACACCTTATAGACGCACGAAAACAACCCATGACGAATCACAATCCGCACACCACGGCTCTGCCCATTCACGCCCCCGACCAGAAGACCAAGCGCTGGGCGGCACTCGGTGTGCTCATGCTCCCGGTGCTCCTGGTCTCCATCGACAACACAGTGCTTGCCTTCGCGGTGCCCGCAATCGCTAAGGCGCTGAGCCCCTCCTCCGCGGAGCAGCTGTGGATCGTTGACTCCTACTCCCTGGTGCTCTCCGCCCTGCTCGTGCCCATGGGCGCTATCGGTGACCGCATCGGTCGCCGCAAGCTGCTGCTCATCGGCTCGACCGGCTTCGCGGCAATCTCTGCGCTCGCGGCATTCGCGCCCTCCGCGCTGATGCTCGTGGTTGCCCGCGCCCTGCTTGGCATTTTTGGCGCCATGCTCATGCCGGCAACCCTGTCGATTATTCGCAATATCTTTGTGGATGCGACCGAGCGCCGCATCGCTATTGCCGTGTGGGCTTCGGGCTTCTCGGCGGGTGCGGCGCTGGGCCCGATTGTGGGTGGTTTCCTGCTGGAGCACTTCGACTGGGGTTCGGTGTTCCTGCTCGCTGTGCCGATTCTGATTCCTCTGCTGATTCTCGCCCCGATTATGGTTCCCGAGTCGAAGGACCCGAACCCCAGCCCGGTGGATCCGCTGAGCATCCTGCTGATTATGACCGGCATGACCGGCATTACCTTCGGTCTGACTCACACCTCCGAAACCGGGTTCGATGCGGTGGCTATCAGCACCATCCTTGCCGGCCTGTGCTTCATTGTCCTGTTCGTGCTGCGTCAGCTCAACCGCGAGAAGAACGATATTCAGCCCATGCTGGATGTGCGCCTCTTCCGCAACACCGTGTTCACCGGCGCGATTACCGCAAACCTCATCTCCATGATGGTGGACGTTGGCTTCATCTACTTCGCCTCCCAGCACCTGCAGTTGGTCTCCGGTCTGCCGCCCATGTACGCCGGTATGCTGCTGATTCCCGGTACCCTGGCGATCATTATCGCCGGTCTGGTGATTGCGCGCGTGGCGGTGCACTTCCACCCGGCGCAGGTGGTGTCTTTCGGTCTGGCGCTCCACGCTGCCGCGTTCGCGGTGCTCGCCTTCCTGGGTGCGCACAACGACTTGGTGATTATCCTGATCTTCATTGTGCTCGGTACCGGCATCGGTATTGCGCAGACCATTTCGAACGACCTGATGCTCTCCAGCGTGCCGCCGCGTAAGGCTGGTGCGGCATCCGCGATCTCGGAGACCTCCTACGAGACAGGTACGGTGCTCGGCACCGTCATCATTGGTGGCATGCTCACCGCCGTCTACCGCGCAAATGTGGTTGTACCCGACGGCCTGGATGAGACTCTCGCCGACCACGCCCACGAAACCCTCGGCGGTGCCGTGACGGTCGCAAGCCAGGTGGGTGGCGAGCAGGCGAACCAGCTGCTCTCCTCCGCATTCGCTGCCTTCGACTCCGGCGTGGTGCTGAGCTCCGCATTCAGCGCCGTGCTCATGGGTGTTATGGCCGTCATTAGCTACTTCATGATCCGCAAGGCACCGCGCGAAATGAAGCCCGCTGACCACTAATTCCGCGCACTAACTCTGCGCGCTAACCCAGCGAGCGCACTAATTCGGAACACATAAGCCCCGCCTCCTGACGCTACCGCAACATCGGGAGGCGGGGCTTTTTTGAAACCCTTCCACCTGCGCATTTAAAGGTTCAGCACAGGTGCCGGTGGTACGGTAAAAACAGCGGGCTCGCGCCCGCAAAGGACGCCCCAAAAAGACGTCCTGAAAAGACGCGCTGACAAGACCGAGGAACCAGCGGCTCCACACAACTCAAGGAGGAACGCCACCATGGGACTCAAAGACTGGATAGCACCCTTCATTACACTGCTGATTGGTGCCAGCACCATCTTCATTTCCTACAAGAACTACCAGGCGCAGGCGGCGGCAAAACCCTCCGAACTGGCACGCCTAGAGCTGTGGAGCAAGCTACTGACCGAAGCTGGCATGGATATCAGCGCGCTACCTGACCCGGAGAGCCTCACCTCCGACCAGCGCGTCGTCCTCGAAAACTACCGGGTCTTCCTCAAACGTGCCTCCCTCGAATCGAAGCTGCGTAAAGTCGGCATCGACAGCAACCGCGTGTTCAGCCTGCTCATGAAGCGTGCGCACTCCTCCGTGAAGCCCACGCCCATCCCCATTGGCGACTCGATTAGCTACTACCGCCTGATTCTACGTGCTCTGCTGTACATTTGGGTTCCGCTGGCCGTGATTTTCATCGGCGTGCCCATCATCGTGGTCACCATCGCCTACCTGATTGGCCTGTTCACGAACCACCGCGGCAATCTGTCTGACTTTGCACTCTCCCCGCTCGCCGTGGTGCTCCTGATTGTTGGTGCGGTCGCCGTCGGTGCCCTCGTGTACCTGCAGAACCGCATTATCTACGCGATTATCGCGAACAACGTGTACTTCTACTTCTGGGATATTTACGGCTCTAAGAAGGGCACCCGCGATTCGAAGCATGCCTACAGCGAGCGCCTGTCGGCTAAAACCTACGCCGACCAGCTGTTCTTGGGTCAGCAGGAGTTCGCCCAGCAGTTCCGCGAAAATATGTACATGGCGGGTATTCAGGAGATTGACGAGTACCCGCGTGTGCTCAGTGATAGCGTGATGCTACCGCGTAACTACCGGGTTGTTGAAACTACCGAGGGTGAGGACCGCATTGACCGGGCGGTGAACTGGGTGCGTTCCAAGATCGGTTTTGAGCGTCTGGAACCTCGCATCATCTACACGCTCGAACATAAGGACGCGCACAAGGATGAGCAGAAGGATGCACAGAAGGATTCTGCGCACGGTGAGCCGGTAGCTACTGAGCAGGGTGTTTCTGGGCAGCCCGTAGAGACTCCGGCTCAGGATCAGCAGGAGGATGCGCAGAAGGCTCCGGAGGCACCCGCCTCGGAGGAGCCCATCGTTGCGGAGGTGCCCGTTGGCGCGCCTGCCGAGGATCCGGCTGATGCACCCACCGAACCCGTCACCGGAGGTGCTACCGACTCTTCTGCCGCAGCTGGGGCAGACGACCCCACGGAGGCGTTCACCCGCATCCCAGAAGATGCCGTCGACCATGAGAGCGCCGGTGAAAAGAACGCCGGTGAGAAACCCAGTACTGAGAAGCCTAAAAACTAAATAGCCGCCCGGAACACAGAAAAACCCCGGAGCACAGAAAATCCCCGCAGTGCCGGAATCCGGGCATGAGAAAAGGGTCGCAGCCTACGAATCGCCATTGAATCGTAAGCGTGCGACCCTTTTCCTTTCCCTTCAAGGAGGAGCAGAATCGGAGGTACCGCCCGACCAAGAAGAGCCAAATGATGCGCCCCTCCACCAGTAGAGGTTGCCTGGCAGAAGAACCCGCAAGAGCGGGTCGGCAGAGCGCCCGGCAGAGGAGGCATCACGCGTGAGGAACCGCCCCTCAACCCACAAAAGAACAGGTTGAGCCCGCCAAAGAACGGGTTGCCCAAAGAATGGGTTGAGGGAACAGAAAACCCCGAGCTGGCGTATCTCTTGAATCTTCAGAAAATCCTGTATCTTCAGACAATCTTGTCTCTTCAGAAAATAACTACATCTCGGGGTAGGGGAGGGCGATTCGCGCTCCGGGTGGGACCTACCCTCTCCCACCCGGAGGCGAATCGTGGGGATGTTCGCAGTGTCATGAATACATCCCACTGAAATCCCTAACGAAAGTTTGGGGTTTCAGTATGAGCGGTATATGAGCTTACCGCTGTCTATGCCGCAACCTCGGGGTTACGGGAGATAACAACCTTCACCACGTTGTGCTCGGCAGCGTGGCTGAACAGGTCGTATGCCTCCTCGAACTGGTCGAAAGTGAAGCGGTGGGTTGCCATTGCCTTAGCGTTCAGGCGACCGGAGCGGACCATGTTCAGCAGGTTGCCGACGGTATTGCAGTTGACCAGGCCCATGTTGATGCGAACGTTAGAAATCCACATGGTGTTCAGGGGCAGCTCAACGGGCTTGCCGTGCACGCCAGCGTTAGCGATGTTGCCGTAGGGGCGAACAATCTTGGTGCAGGTCTCGAAGGTCTGCGGAACGCCCACAGCCTCAATTGCCACGTCCACGCCCAGGCCGTCGGGGGAGAGAGCCTTAATCTTCTCGATGAAGTCCGGGTCTCCCGCGTTGACCTTATCGGTTGCACCCAGCTCCAGTGCCTTGTTCATGCGGTTCTCGTCGAAGTCGACGGTGATGACGCGGCCGGCACCGCAGAGGTTAGCGGTCATGATTGCACCCAGACCCACGGGGCCTGCACCCACGACAGCGACGGTGTCGCCGGGCTTGGTGTTGCCGTTCAGAATACCGATCTCGAAGCCGGTGGGCAGTGCGTCGGTGAGGAAGAGGACGTCCTCATCGGTCAGACCCTCCGGAACCAGGTGGACCGAGGTCTCTGCGTAGGGAACACGCACGTACTCTGCCTGGGTGCCGTCAATCATGTAACCGAAAATCCAGCCGACACCACCAACGGTCTGGCAGTGCGAAGGCTGGTTCGCCTTACAGTAGGAGCACTTACCGCAGCTGGTCACGGCGGGGATGATGATGCGGTCGCCGACCTTCAGGTCAGTCACCGCGGAGCCAACCTCGGTAATGGTACCGACAGCCTCGTGGCCCAGGATGCGTCCGTGGTCCACCTCGGGGCAGTCGCCCTTCAGGATGTGCAGGTCAGTACCGCAAATGGTGGTGGTGTCGACACGGGCGATAACGTCCGTGGGCTCAAGAATGGTGGGGTTCGGGACTTCCTCCCAGGCGCCCTTCTGGTCGGGGCCGTGGTATACATATGCCTTCATGATGACTCCTTCTTTGAAGCTCTAATGAGGGTGCAGTGACTGCTTTATCACTACATGTATCAACCCATAAGAAATATTTGATAGGTTGTATTTTCATTAAACCCGACGTGTTGAATTATGCGCTTTTATTACGCGGAGTGTATCTTTTGGTTCTTTAAACATGAACATGATTCACTTTGGGTATTTAAGACCTGTAAAAAACGCACGAGGCGCACCCCTGAAAATAGGGATGCGCCTCGTGCGTTTAATCGAGAAAAGTTGGGTTGAGCTGTGCCTAGCTCTTCAACTGGATTTAGCTCTTCAGCTGGGCACGCGCTCGCGAACGAACCGCCGTCACCGCCCACACCAGCACAAAAGCCGCCACCATCGACAGCACAATCGTGCCACCGGTCGGCAAGTTAAACGCCCACGACAGGTACAGGCCAACAATCGAGCAGATACCGCCAAACACCGGCGAGAACACCATCATCGACCCCAGACGGCGGCACGCCAGGCGGGCAGCCGACGCCGGAATCACCAGAAGCGCCAACACCAGCACATTACCGAGCGTCTGCAGGCCCAGCACCACAGAAATGGTCACCAGAACGTACAGCACAATATCCAGGGCAAGCACCGGCAGGCCCATTGCGCGGGCACTCTCGCGGTCCAGGCTGACCGTCACAATCTGGCGGTGGAACAGCCACAGTACCAGCAGGATAACGGCACCCATAATCGCGGCGTTGGTAATGTCCTCATTCGAGACACCCACAATCGAGCCGAACAAGAAATCCTGCACCGACCCCGAATAGCCCGGCGCCAAAGAAATAATCACAATACCCAACGCAAAGGACGCGGCAAAGAAAATGCCGATGACCGAATCCTCGCGCAGCCGCTGATTCTGGCTAAAAATAGCCACCAGAATAGCCGTCACCACGCCCGCCGTCAGGCCACCCACCATCAGGTTGCCGCCCAACACGAACGCCACCGCAAGACCCGGGAACACTGAGTGTGCCACCGCATCGCCAATGAAGACCATGCCGCGCATCATCACGTGGCAGCCCACCACACCGGTAACCACCGACGCGAGCAGCACCGCCGCCAGGGCGCGCGGAAGGAACGCCAGAGACGGGTTGAACAGGTCGGCAAGAAAATCGATAGGAGTAATCAACGGGCACCCCCGGTAGAAGCAGTATGGGCGGGGGAGAGAGAAGAGTCAGAAGCGCAGGAATCAGGCAGCTCGTGGCCGTACTCATCCAACGCACCACCGGCACAGGTGAAGCCCGTGCGGGCGTGGCCCTGCGCCTCCTCAATATCGTGACCGTGCAACCACGTATGCAGCTGCTCCAGGCTAAAGGAGTCCGCCGGACCGTCCAGGTGAATATTGCCGCGCACACCGCACAGGCGTGAGCAGGACTCGCGCGCCGCCAGCATGTCGTGCGTAGACATCAGAATCGTGATGCCCTCATCCGCCAGTTCGCGGTACAGGCGGGTCAGCGTGGTCTGGGTGGGGGCATCCACGCCCGTAAACGGCTCATCCAGCAGTAGCAGGGAGGGGTTCGCCGCCAGGGCGCGTGCAAGTAGCACTCGCTGACGCTGGCCACCCGAAAGCTCCGCAATGGAAGCGTCCTGCAGGTGCAGAACATCGGTGCGTTCCATCGCCGAAAAAACCTGCACCCAATCCTTCTTCGCCGGGCGGCGGAAGAACCCAATCTCACGCACGCGACCGGTCATCACCGTGTCCTTGACGGTCAGCGGAAAATCCCACTGGAACTGGTGCTTCTGCGGCACATAACCAATATGCGCACGCGCCACACGCGGCGACTCACCCAACACCCGAACCTGCCCGGATGCCGGGCGAATCAGACCCAAAATGGTGCGCAGCAGCGTGGTCTTACCGGCACCATTAGCGCCAATCAAACCCGCAAACTCGCCGCGCTCCAGGGTCAGGGACAGATCCTTGAGGATGGAACGGCGCGCGTAACCCGCGTACAGGTTCGAAATCTCTAGAACGGGTTCAGTACCCGCTGTTACCGACGCGCTCACGAACGGTCACCGCGCACTTCATCCAGTGCCTCACGCTGCGCGGAGGAACGGCGACGGAACGAAAGGAACGCGCCTACGGCGATCACAGCTGCCACGCCTGCGGCAATAGCACCCCAGGGGATAGTGAACTCTGCCTTGTAACTGCTCTGGTCGCTCGCCGCGGCGGCAGACGAAGAACCGGAAGCCTGAGTGCCGGATGCCTGAGTACCGGCAGACTGGGAAGCAGAGTTAGACGAAGTGCCGGAGGATGCAGAACCGCGAGCCTGCGCCTCCATCGCGTACAGGGCATCAGCGCTCGCAGAATCACCCACCGCAAACTTCAGGTAGCGGGTATCGGACACGGTCGAACCGTCAGACAGCTCAGCGCTCGCGGTAACCTTCAGCAGGTACTCGCCGGGGGCGGTGAACACCCAGTTCGCGTGGGTGTGAGTGTTCTTCTCAACCCACAGCTTCTGCGGCTCGCTCTTGGTCGAGGACCACAGCACCTGCGGTGCCGAGAAGTTGCCGTTCTCCAGGTACAGGCTGAACGTGCCGGGGCCACTCACCTGCTCCAGGGTCAGGTTCACGCCGCGGTTCAGCTTGGACACCAGCTGCGGATCCTGAGTGTTCCAACCCGGCCAAATCACGCCCTTAGTTTCGGTCTGCGGAATCACGTACACCTTAGAGCCGGCGGGCGCACCCACGAAGGAGTAGCGCGGGTCGTTCGGCACCTCAAGGATCGCCTGGTCGCTACCGCGGTAGATGACCTCGTCCAGGCTGCGCCAGACGGGGGTTTCGCCGTGGTCGTCGTGGAGCATGAGCTCAAACTTGCCGTTGTTGAAACGAGGACCCATATCCACGTGACCGGCAGAAATTTCGGTGCGGCCGGATGCGACCGGTTGCTCCGCAGACAGGGTCTGGGTGAGGGCGCGCTCGCCGCGGCTGAGGTTGCTGTCGCTCGGCTGAGCCGAGGCGCTCTCGGTGGTTGCCTCAGCGGTTGCCGGGGTGGTCTCCGCGTGTGCCACGCCCAGGGGTGCGAGCATGAGGCTGGCGCCCAGAGCCAGGGCGGGCAGGGCGCGGCTACGTGAGGAGCGGGAGGTGGTGGTTGAGTTCATCATGAGGACTTCCTTGGATCATGACCGAAACGGTGTGTGAAAGATTATCTATATGCTGATACGACTATATAAGCTTGTGGGGAGCTTAAAACCGGGTTACGAGGTGCTTGCCTCCGAGCAGCTAGCACCCGAAGAATCGCTGCCAGAACTAGCCCCCGAGCACAGCGCAATCGTGTGAGCATTCGCCAACATCATCTGCGCGTAGTGAGGAGCCTGCGCATCCAGGGTGTCCGAATAGAGCACCCCGGTACGCACCTGAGCCTCCCGAGCCAACTCCGTCAGAACTGGCGAACGCATCGCCGTGGACTTGTCCAGATAAATCGCTGGAACCTTCAAATCCTCGACCGTGCGACGCAGGCGCTGACGCTGCTGAATGCTCGGCTCGCCGCTGGCGCTGGCACTCACAAAACCGGCAATGTGCAACCCGTAGGTGCTCGCCAGGTAGCGGTAGCCGTCGTGCGTGGTGACCAGGTTGCGTGCCGACTCCGGCAGACCCCCGTACACCTGACGCAGCTGAGCGTCCAGGGCGTCAAGCTCCTTCATGACCTGCTCGGTGCGGGTCGCGTACTCGCTCGCACCCTCCGGGTCGGCGGAGATGAGCGCGTCACGAATGACCTGCACGCTCGCCTTCGCGTTCGGCACCGAATGCCAAATGTGCGGGTCGATTTCGCCGTGCACGTGCTTGCCCAGAACGGCCTGCGCCAGCAGATACACCTGACCGCGATGCTCCGAAGCACCCGAACGCAGGAAACGGTAGCTACCGCCGGCGGGCACCTCCTGCAGGGTGCGGGAGGGGACCGCGACCACGGTGCGGTTCAGTTCGTACTCTACGGCACCCTGGGAGGAATCCGCGCGAAGCACGAGCCTGCCGTCGCCGGTACGTGCCGTAATATCGGCGTGACCTGCAGAAAGAACCTTGATCTCGGCGGCAGAAATGTTCTGTTCCTTCGCCAGACGGTCCACCAGCTCCTGCGGGTCACGACCGACCGCGCAGTACAGGGTGCCGCGCGAAGAACGCACCGACTCCGGCGCATTGACCGCGGTGGCGCTCAGCTCGATGGCGTACTCGCCGGCATCACTAAACGCCCACGACAGGTGCGTATGCGCCTGCAACGGAAGCTCCAGCGAACCCATATCGCCGGTACGGATTGCGGTGTCCCCCTCACGGGTGAGGTTCACGCCGCGCGCATGCGAATCGCACAGCATCTCCACCGCGCCGAAGGTCTGCGTAATGAACGCCGCCAACTGCGCATTCGACGAATCGGTAGAGGTTCGTGCCCGCACGCTGTGCACCTCAAAGCGCATGCCCGCATCCGAAGAATCGGCGGGGGCGGACTCGTTCTGCCCGCCCTCTTCAACACGCAAACCCAGCCAGATGGAGTCCAGGGAGGCATCCTCAACAATGGCTTCCAGCTTGCCGCCGTACTGCTCAATCTTCTCCGCAACTGCCACGGACACAACGCCTGCGGGCAGGTTCGCCTCAACCATTTTGCTGAGCTTACGCTGCTCCAGCAGCAGACCGTTCGTCAGAGCGCAGCGGGCGTAGGCGACATCGCGGATATCGCGCAGGCTCGGCTCATACGAGTGCGGGTCGGCACCGGCAGGCACCAGGGAGTGCACGCTGGCGCGCTCTCCTGCAATCTGCTGCGCCAAGTCCGCCAGGATCGGGGTCGTGGCAACCACGCGCATCCGGTCGGAGGAAGCGTTCACGGTGCTGGCGCATCCGCTCAATGCGAAGGCACCAGCCCCCACCCCCGCACCCACCGCAATACGGGAGGCGAGGGTGAGGGCGGTACGCCGACTATAGGTGTGCGCGCCGGTATGCCCGCTATGCGGTGTCACCGCTGCGGCCCTTTCGGCGTGCCGAACGCAGAATCATGGCACCGAGTGCCAGCGCCAGAATGGAGGTGCTGACCATGAACGGGTCGATGACCACACCGGTGTTCGGCAGCTTACCCGCCGCAGCTGCCTTCTGTGCGTTGGCGAGTTCCTGGCTGGTCAGGGCACAATCCTCACCGGAGGCGGTCTTACCGACGATGCGCACCTTGGATCCGTCGGGCTTGGTGACGATGCCGGTGGCTTCGTCGACGGTGCCGTTGACGGGGTTCTTTGCGGTGCTCTTCTCGCCGCCGTTGTTGGCGCCGTTAGCGCTGTTAGCGTTGCCACCGTCCTGCTTGGTGTCTGCCGCACCCTGCGCGTTGTTGCTTGCCGGGGCGTTATCGGGGTTGCCGACGGTGAAGTGCAGAACCGATTCGCTGCTGACCTGCTGACCGTTCTTCAGGCGTGCAGTCCAGCCGATGGTCACGGTGTAGCGACCCTCGGCGGTGAACACCCAGTTGCTGTGCTGGTGGGTGTTTGCAGGCACCTGGAAGGAGCCGCCGCTCCGCGAATCGAAGACCTTCTGACCGGCGGAACCGAAGTTGCCGGAGAGGAAGGTGGACATGGTGCCGGGGCCCTCAAAACCGTTGAGGCTCATGGTGACGGGGCCGTCGAGCTGCTTGAGCAGTTCGGGGTCCTGAGTGCTCCAGCCGAGCCAGGGCACGCCCTGCTGCTGGGTTGCACCGATCATGTGCACGGGGGTACCCGCCGGGGCGATGTTCTCCATGCCTGCGGGCAGGTTAATCTTCGCGGCGTCATTGAGTACGAACTCGAGGGCGCCGGGGGAGACGTGGCGGGCGGGGCTGGTACGGTCGTCCTTCACACTGCTGGTGAGGTTGCCGCCGTTGAGGATCGGGCCCACGTCGAAGTGGCCGTGGGTGACTTCTTCACGGCCGCTGTGCTCAGCGGTATTGACCACGGCGAGGGTGGGGATGCTGGTCGGTGCCTGGGCTGCCTGATTGCTCTGCTTGTTGTCCTTCTGAGCGTCCTTAGAGTCCTTGGCATCTTCCGCGGGAACCTCGGTGGCGATGCACTGCTGGTTCAGGCTACCGGGCAGACCGGAGGACAGCACACCGTTGCCGGTAATGCCGCCGCCGTTGCCGGGTGCGGTGACGTTCTGGGCGTTGGAGCCCTTCACGCTACGGGAGCTGCCGTTATTGCCGCCGTCCTTGTTTTTACCCTTGTCAGAGCCGTTATTGGTGTTGTCGGTGCCGCTGATGGCGGTTACACCGGATCCACTCTGGGATGCCTGCTCACCATTCGCCGCCGCCTTTGCGCCGTTCGGGTCGGTCACCTGCGCGGCGTTCTGACCGTTCACGGATCCATCCACGCGGCGAATACCGGTGGATGCGCTCGCCTCAGCAGAAGCGCTCGCCTCAGCACTTGCGGAGGTAGATGCGCTGGGGCTGCTGGTGGCGCTCTCGGTAGCGGTGGAGGTCGCCTCGGGGGTAGTGGTTGCCTCGCTCGTGGCTTCCTTGGTCGCTTCCTTTGCGGCGTTCTGCCCGTTCAGGAGCTTGAAGCCGTCCTCAGCGTTAGTGCCCACGGCGATGGTGTAGGTCGCCTCGGAGCTGACCGGGGTGCCGTCGGCAAGGGTTGCGGTGGCGCGGAACGTCAGCTGGTAGATGCCGGCGCGGGTGAATGCCCAGCTGAGGTGCTCGTGGCCGCCAGAGGTGATGGTGTGCGGTGCGAGCTGGTCGTTGGTGCTGAAGACACGCGGGTTGTCGCGACCGGATTCGGTGAAGACTTCGGCGCGGCCGCCTTCGGGTACGCTGCTGCGCACGAGTTCAAGGTTGATGGTGTTGTCCTTGAGTGCGCCGGGGCGGATTCCTTCCGCACCGAGGCCGGGGTAGAGCAGGCCGCGGGTGCGGGTGGAGGGAATGTAGAAGATGTCCTTGCCTTCGGGGGCAATGTAGTCGTAGCCTGCTACGACCTTGGTGTGTGCATCCTCGACGTCGGGCAGGTGGAAGACGGTGCGGGCGGGGTTGAATCGTCCCTGCTGGCCGGGGGCGGTGTCTGCGAGGGTGGCGAGGGTGAACTGGTTGCCGTCGAGGAATGCGTTGAGCATTTCGGTGTGTACGCCCGCGATGACGTAGTCACCTTCGTAGTTGACGTAGGCGCGCGACTCGGTACCTGCCTGGGTGCCGGTCTGGTTTTCCTGTGCCTGTGCGGCGGTGAAGGTGCCGACCTGGGGGAGGGCGAGGGGTGCCCCGAGTGCGAGGGTGCATCCGAGGGTGGTTGCGCTGAGTAGGCTCAGGGGTTTGGTGCGTCCTTGCATGGTGGCTCCTTGGATGACTGCTCGTTGGCTGGCGCGCTACCCGGTGTTTTCGGGGTTTGCCCGATGCTGGGTCCGGCGGCCTGTTGCCGGTTTCTCCCCTGCGTCCGGGGTGCGCTCTGCCGTGTTTTTCTCTTTGTGGATGTACGTGGTGTGCGTTTTTGGGCGCGCCTCGGCGCACACGTGTTTCTGAGAATCACTATACTCACTTAGGTTCTAAATGACAATTATTTGCAAAAGAGCTACCCTAGGAAATAGAAAAATGAGAAAGGTTGTCATGAGCTCTCAGAAGCAGACCCAACGACGGGTCACCACACACACCCCCGCACTCTTCATCCCCGGCGGCAAGCCCGCCCTCCGCCGCGCAGCCGCATTCCTTTCCGCCGCAGCACTGCTCGCGCTCGCCGGCGCTGCCCCCTCCCTGCCCGCCGCAGCAGGCCCCGACGACGGCAAAATCGTCACCACCAAGGGCCACGTTGACGCCCCCAAGGCATACTGGGACGAGCAGAACGGCACCTTCGTCCTCATGAACGAGGCGAACCCCTACAAGACCGGCGCAGACACCTACGAACTGGACAAGACCGTCAACTGGGTCGGCAAGGGCTACAGCACCAGGGACGGCAAGTCGCAGTACACCATGACCCTGGGCGACTCGCCCTCCCTGGCGTTCCTCGGCGAACCCGGCCAGACCCTCTACATGGCACCGCACCTGACCTACGGCAACCAGGACCCCATCTGGGCTGGCCTGGGCGCATCCACGAAGGTCCCCACTGAGCGTTTCCGTGATGGTGTGTTCGCCACTGACATTCTCTCCGTTGAGGGTCCCGGCCGCATGGAGCTCTTCCGCTACAACCCGGATGATGCCCCCGCTGACGTGTACCGCATGCTCTCCAGCAGCTCGAACGGTTGGCACTCCTGGCTGCTCGATAAGGGTAGCCACACGCACAACACCACGACCTTCACCCGCCCCGGCCGCTACGTGGTCACCTACCGCACCGTGGCGCGCTCCACCGACGGCCGCATCATCAGCTCCAAGCCGTCGAAGCTGGTCTGGCAGGTGGGCGGCATGCAGCCTGTGCTCGGTGACGGTACCCCCACCGCCGTGCCCACGGTCGACCGCTACAATGCGGCACCCGTCGGTGACCTGGACGCCGCAAAGTACGTGCTGTCCGTAGCACCGCACCGCCTGGACGCCGACCCGGCTAAGAACAAGGACGCTGACGACAAGCTCAGCGACATCACCTTCACCGCCGCGAATAAGAACCTCAAGGGCACCCTGACCCTGTACAACAACGGCTACTTCCTGACTGACCTGCCGGTCGTGAACGGTACCGCCACCTGGTCTGAAATGCTCGGTAGCGAGGGCTCCCAGCTGCAGGCGGTCTTCACCCCGGACACCTCCGACGAGAACAGCGCGGAGGCGTCCCGCTGGATCTCGCACAAGCTCACTTACGAGCCCGGTAAGGCTGAGAGCGTGTACAGCGACGACGGTAACGGCTCCTGGCCCGAAGAGATCCCGGATCAGGCGAACACCGTGCTCAGCACCGAGCAGTACACGCCGACCAGCATGGACTACGACGTGACCGTCACCCCGAACGGTAACGGCTTCAGCACCGTTGAGGTCCGCTTCAAGGACCCGAAGGTGCGCGGCTTCATGCGCGGCGGCTTCTACGCCCAGGATGACCCGGTGTACCCGTACCTCGACCTGGAAGGCTCCGTTGAGGATGGCGTGGCGCGCTTTACCTTCCGTGACGAGTCGTTCTACAAGGGCACGGCTCTGCGCGTGAAGATGCTGACCCACCCGGATATGAACGCTTCCGCCTCCACCACTGAGGTTGCGGCGAACTACGAGCCGGGCACGAAGTACACTGCGCACGGTGCGTTGGCTCCCGATAGCGCACCCATTAGCGATGCGCCGAAGCCTGCTCCGGTGGATCCGTCGCCGAGTGCTGAGCCCACCGTCGAGCCGACTGAAGCTCCTAGCGCTGAGCCGAGCGAGGCTCCTTCCGAGGCTCCTTCCGCTGAGCCCAGCACCGTTCCGTCGGTGTCCCCCAGCGAGGTTCCGACCGTGCCTGCGGTGCCGACCGCCTCCGCAGAACCGAGCGTACCTGCTCCGGCGCCCTCCACTCCGGCTCCGACGACTCCGGCGCCCGCGAACCCGACCCCGAGCGCCCCTGCTCCGACTAGCCCGGCACCGTCTGCGCAGCCGTCCACCCCCGGAACCCCGGGTAACCAGTGCGTGCCCGGCCAGATTGACGGCCGCACCAAGATTTCGCACGGTCACCTGGACATTCAGGCGACCCTGAAGGACCGCCAGCTGTCCGTGGGTCTGCGTGACGACAGCGGCATCATTGACGCTGATTCGACCGTGCGCCCGCTCGATTCGGTCGTGTGGACGGTCAGCGAGAACGCCCGCCGTGTACGCACCGAACGTATGGCTGATGAGAAGCTGAACTTCATGGGCCCGGTCGGCACCGCCTTCTACGGCCTGCCGCAGACCCAGCAGAGCGGCCTGCCCTGGCCCGGCTACAACACGCAGGACATTGACTACTCGCAGCTGCGCGGCCCGGTGCGCCTGCACGTGGTGCCGAAGGTCATGCCTGAGGGTGCGCGCTTCGGCATGTTCACCGAGTCGCTGAACGGTGCGGATGTGCTGCTGGATTCGACGACCGGCAAGACCACGATCGACATTGATTACGCGACGCACGCACACGCGAACTGGGTGTTCTCTGAGCCCGGCCAGTACATGTTTGACGTGCACTATTCTGCGACTCTGGCTGATGGTACTGAGGTGAACAGCCCGGTGCAGCAGCTTGCGGTTGCTGTGGGTAAGAAGGCGTCGGATGCGTGCTCGTTTGAGACTGCCGTGCCGAAGGACCCGAACGCGGCTGCGGACGACTTTAGCGGTGTGCGCCGTGTGGATTCGGCAACCCCGGGCGGTACCGCTGGTGCCAACCAGCCCGGCTCCGCGCAGTCTGGTGCCGCGCAGGGTGGTCAGTCCGGTCAGGCTGGCGCTTCTGGTGCTGCCGGTGATGTGAACGCGCAGGGCTCCTCTGACGGTTCGGCTGATGGTTCTGCTGGCGGCGTGTACCCGGGTGGTATTTCCGGTGGCGGTACCGGTGGCGGCTCTTTGGGTCAGTCCGGTGTGTCTGCTTCTTCTGGCGGTGCTAGCTCCCAGCAGGGCGGCCTGGCACGTACTGGTTTTGGTGCGGTGTCTGTGGCTGTGGGTGGCGCACTGGTGCTTGGTGCGGGCACTGTGATGGTGCTGCGTTCCCGCCGCCGCGCTTCGTAGCGCTCGCCGCGTGAGGACACGCTGATACGATGAAGCCCCCGCGGCTGAGAGGATGACTCTAGGCCGCGGGGGCTTTGTTTTTAATTTATGAGGTTGTTATTCTTTGATTTCTTCAAAGCGGGTCGTATCAAAATCTCGTTCCTTTTTAAGAGATGAGTTTGCGACGTGGAATAGGTATTTTTTGCCAGGTTTGACGGTCTCAACGTACTCGGGAATCTTGCGACCTTCCGGCGGCACAATCATCGTGAGAGTGCCGCATTCTTCTGTCTCAAAAACACCTTTGGGTCTAATATCATTCATGCCGCTTACTGTTCCGCCAATCTCTTTTGTATATGCCTTAGTTACGGTGCAGGTGGCGGTGATACCGTCACTGTCATCACGTGAGTATTTAGGGAAAACAAAGAACATGTACCAAAGAATGATGAACGAAATAATGAGTGCTATTCTCTGGCGGCGCTTGTAATTAATTTCCATTAACTGCCTCACTCTGGATTATAGAGTTTAAATATTAAGATTATTTGTCATTTTAGTCTATCCCATCGTCCAACATCTATATTGTTCAAATCTTTTACTTTTTCGTAAAATTCGGCATAGCGATCAAGACCATCTGAGATTTTATCCCTTGCCTTAGAAGCACCCTGAAGTGTTGACTCGGCGGCACGTCGTGATGCATTGGTTAAAGGCGCGCGATAAGCTGCTGCTTTCTCGGGTTCCATCTTTACTGCACCCTTTACTGTGGATTTGGCAAAGTCTTTAACAAATCCAGTCTCCATCTTATTTTCAAGAGTGACACCTGAAAGCTGCTCTCCCTTAATAACTGATTCAGTAACATACTGAAAATCTGTCTTTAGGGCTCCAATAGTGGCGTCAATTGCAGAATCACGAATGATTCCACCCGTCTTTCGCAACCCATTATTTAGCTTCTCACGGGTGGTCTTTTGTGCATTTTCCTGTACCTTCTGCAACGGTTTGGAGACAACAGAGGGGTCAACTTTTGTCTCATAGCCCTTAACGCCAAGACGAGATTTTGCAGACCAGCCAAGCTTAGCACCTGCCATAGAAGCCATAGAGCCGGTAGCAAACATTCCCAGAGCAGTCATAGGATTCTTATCCTTAACGGTATCGTCCATATAATATGACGCCACATTGTTAATTCCACCAGTGATGGTTTCCTTCGCTACATCATCGACGAGCTTGCTCTTATTCATCATTTCTCCGAACCCACGCGCATACGGGGTAACCGGAGCAGTTACCTTCGAAACCATAGCAGAAGTAGCCTGCTCTATCTTTGCTAACTTTGGATATTTAGTAGCCACATTTGAGATCTTCGTGACTCCGTTTGCCAGATTTTTCAAGTTGCTCAAACCGCCGGTTACCAAACCAGTTACAGCACCAGTGACAGCTCCCTTCAGAGCTTCCTTACCAGCTTTTGACCAATCAACCTTTCCGCCGGAAGCTTTCTGTTCAATTACCGACATACCGGCACCCATTAGCGCACCGGACACGCCACCAAGTAAAGCACCACCAAGGGGACCAGTACCAGCACCAACAGCACCAATCACAGCGCCAGCAATGACCATCGCACCGCCAACCACGTACTCCCAGTTTTCCCCGACCCACTTCTTAGTCTTGTCCCAACCGATCTTAACAATTGTGGTTGCTTTGTTCCATAGGTCCTTTGCAGAGTTAGTAGCAGCCTGATACAACTTCTTACCTTGATTCCACAAAGTTACTGCGCCACTAGCAACATTTGTTGCCGTCCTCTTGACCCAACCGGTAATACCAGAAGACGCTTTCTGCTCACGATACTTCTCAAAGTCCTCCACCGACACC